>PUKQ01000099.1 GCA_003550565.1 Syntrophomonadaceae bacterium | reverse complement strand
CTTTCAATCCTCATTTTGTGAGTCTGGACGTTGAAACCGCACCTAATTTGCCATCCTTTTACACTATATGGAAGGCACTTTCTTGATAAAAAAGTTTCCCAAATTAACGGATTTTCTGTGAATATTACAAAATCGAATAGGGGTATATAATGAGATTCACGCCTGGATCTTTATCACTGGATCTTTCATCGGAAGAGGAAATACCTGAAAACCTTTTTATTCGATCACATAAATCGAGAGATATTCACGATTTTTTATCATCCAGTCATACACAGTATCTTTTTACTTCGCAGTAACTGCATTTCTTTTCGCTGACCTTTCTAGGTACCCGTTCACTCTCGATCAAATCCCTGATCCTTTCGATATCTTTCAAAAGGAATTCCTTGTCCTCTTGAGTTATATCCACAGATATTGGTTCGTTCTGCTCGGGGAAATATATCACCCCTCTAGAAACTTCTTCCACCTCATACTCTCCTTCTATCAACAAAGAATAACTGGTGATCTGTTTTTTCCAATGTTTCTTCACAGAAGCGGAATCAGTATACTTCACGTCGATGGGGACCTTCTCGCCGTCCTCGAGCGTCACTAAAGTATCGACGATCCCGCACAACCCTATCTCCTCGCTTTCAAGGTAGGTCTTGAATTCAACGTTCTCGATCTTTTCTCTATCGAATCCGAACACTTTTTTCCTTTCCAAGAACCTTTTACGTTCTTTTTCTTCTTCCTCTTTACCCAGCTTCATCTTGGGTTTGGGCTGCACTGGAACATCCATAGTCTTCAAAAAATAGATCTTTCTAGGGCAGTAGTAGTATTGTGCTAGATCGGAACATCTTACAGTATACATCTTTCACCACCTCAGATAGAAACATTCGTACTCTTTTGTTTCCCCCCTCAAAAACTTTCCCGTGTTTCTAGCTTGTTTCAATATTAAATCACTCCAGCGGATGTTCTTGTTTTTCCACTTGACGTAATCCTCCATCTTTCCCAAAATCTTTTTGATCAATTTTTTTCGAACATCATCTGATAACCAGCATCGTCCCTCTTTAACATCAAAGTCAGACGAAGATACCTCTCCTTTTTGGACCATCGACATGACCTTTCTATCAACCACCTGCTGCCTGAATTCCTCCATCAAGTCGAGTACCAAACTCGGTTTTCCAGGACGGTCAGCATGTAGATAACCGCCGAAGGGATCCAATCCCGCAAAGTGTACGGCTCGATGGACTTCACCTTCCAGCAGAGCGTACCCGTAATTCAGCATCGCATTTATCCCATCCTCAGCGTGTCGACCACTTCGTTCTTCAAATTCAAAGTCGTCCTTCACTATCTTTCCGAAACCCTTCCAATAAAAAGTCGAACACTTACCTTCAAGTCCTATCAAAGAATCCCTGACTTCTTCGATAGAGCCCCCTTCAAACTTATCTTTATCAATACTATATATCATATCAGACACGGCCCTCCGAAATCTCATCAGATCGTCGGCCTCTGTCGGTCTGGTGTCTTTCCTGGTCTTTGCCCAGGTACCCAACAGAGCATATTGGTTTTTCATCTTTGCCGTCACGTAGCCTTTAGCGAGTTCCACACTTCTTTCGTCTTTATAGGCGAAATACTGTTCTTTTCTAGTAGATACGGTCCTCATCTCTGGAGAAGAGAGCTTTGCGGTCACTTTACCTTTCCAATCGATGACCACTAGGTCTACACCGTTTTTTCCCAATAGCTTTAAAGCATCGAAACTTATCGATCCTCCACCAGTGATCACCACTTGTCTCAGGTCTTCGGCTACTTCCTGATGCAGTTTAGATCCTTTTTCCTTCACCACTATCCGATTATCCTCCTTACCGACGAATTTTCCCCAACCGTCAACTACAAGTCTGTCCATGTCATCGATCACACTCCTCTCTGTAGATACAATCTTCAGGACATTCGTTGGGCATACCGGGATCCTTTTTTTGAGCGATGATGTCCAACTTTTTATCCCTTTCCTCCAGCCACCAACTCCGAAGGTCGTCGTTTATGAAAAAAAGCTCCTTTTCAACCACCAATCGATCATCTTTGAAAGATGTCCATACGATACATCCCACTTCTACCGGTACTTCGTAGACACTTTCTAGAACTAGGGCATAACCAGTAGGATACAACCGGTGCCATTTTTCTCGGTCGTCGAAGGCGGAGATCGTTTTAAGATCGAAAACGATGCTCCTCAAGTAATCGTAGCAATCGATACCCAAAAGACCGGACAACCCCAACAGACTGCCATCGATCTTGTGTTCTACCAAGAAAGGTACCGATGTAGACATCACATCCCTATCGCAGGCGTAGGGCTGTTTCGAGCAGGCGTTAGAATACTGCGCATTGCAGTTGTGGAGCGTGTGAGACCACACCCGTTTCGCTCGTCGGTGCAGTTTCTCCACCCCGTCCTCATCTTTTCCAGAGTAGTTTATATTCCCTTTTTTCTCTTCCCACCAGTCCTCGAAGTTAACCAGACTTTCTTCGATAAACATCGTGAGCAGTTGGCTCACGGTTTCATGCAGTGTTATGCCCTGAGAAACTTTGAAATTGATGGTCGGATGAACACCTTCAACTTTGTTCAAGAAAACATCTCTATTACTGGGACAATAGCGAGAGCATACCAAGTACATCGGTATCTTTTCGTCCTCGTAATATGGTTTCATGGGTGCTTCGTGCCAGCTCCACCCACGGAGCTCTTCCGAGATGCCAGTTTTTCTGGCGAGGGGAAGCAGATCCCTAACCAATCTTTTCCTTTCGATCTCGTCAAGGAAATACATTTTATCGCCTCAATCTATCAGAGTGACTTCATCTTCTTTTATCAAAGAGATATCTTGGTCCGAAACGATCTTACCTATCCCTGCACAGCGCTGACATAGAGGTATCACGTAGATGCTGTCGGGTTTGACTTTGGCTCTTTCCTTTTCGCTCAACGGTTCATCTGCCTCCTTTTCTTTCTCTTTGATCTTCTTTTCCAATGGGGTGATGTATCTCTTCGCTTCCTTCGCCAAGATCGTTCTATCGTTTGGATTCAATTCACCTACGAAACCGCTGTACTGAACCCTCCTCAGACCGTGCTTTTCTAGGTACTTCGCTAATTTGGTCCTCTTCCTATCAGACGTGATGTCGTAGATCACGAGGGTGAGCATCATATGATTATTGACATAAGGCTATATTATTCTTTCTCAATTATTGATGTTCATAAAGAGATTGACAATAAATATTTAGGGTGTAGAAAAAATCGAGATTACAATTTTCCTGAGCATTGTTGAGATAAGAGAAAGAAAATTTGTCCGAAAAGTCCTCATTCCTTTCGATATTCATGAACAGATAATTATGAGTT
>PUKQ01000166.1 GCA_003550565.1 Syntrophomonadaceae bacterium | reverse complement strand
TTCGGTTTCATCCAATTTACCCGGCTTTAAGAGTATACTGTCTTTGATGCCCACCTTTCCGATATCATGGAGGGGCCCGACCCTGTAAATCTGTTCGATAAATTTTTTGTCAAGTTCCAGCTGCCTGGAAAGTTGCACTGAATATTCCCGTGTTCTTTCCAGGTGATAACTGGTTTCCGGATCCCGCAGTTCCGCAACTTTTGCCAGTGCAAACAGCGTAGTTTCAAAATACTCTTCCGGCTCTGTAAGGCCGGATTCATCATCAATGGCTTCCAATTCCCTGCCCAGGTATTTAATTATTTTTCTGAATTTGTTGCCTACAGCCAAAAATTTATTATGCTGGCACTGAAAAAATTGGATTATTTCTGCAAGGTTTTGCTGGTGAGTTTCGGGGTCCACTGCTTTTTTTAAGTCTTGTGCTATCTCTGCCAACTGTTTCTCAAAATCATCCATGTGCTCCATGTTTTTGTGGTTTAAGTTGTTATTATTTTTGGTCATTTCCTGCGCCACCCCCTATGAGGGAATAAATAAGGTGCCCCGTTATATTCCGAATTTTAAAATTTACTGGTGGATTTAATGCTGGAAGTGATGCTGCAATTATTGATCTGGTTTTGCTGTATTAGTTAATAGGTACTAAAGTTCGCTTATTTGCTCTTACTAATAGTTGTACTATTGCTTAATGAAGGGCATTTAAAAAAGTGGATTGAAAAATTTATGAAAACGGGGCACCATTTTTGTTTTTTTTATTATTTCCGGTATTTCCGGCTCAAAAAGTTTTTTGGAATTCCTTCCCCTCCTTAAGCTTTATTATAAATCTCATTAATCTCGAATCATGTTGTTCTTGCCTGATGCTGTTTAAATAATAAACACCATAGCTTTTGTATTCACATTCTTTGCAATTTATCCAAATCCTATTATTCGACAAAACAAAAACAGTTCCTCCTTAAATTTCGAGTAATTTTTTTAATTATAGTTAATATTCGTCATAAAATCATTATGAAAGACGTATATTCGTAACTCTTTCTTCATAAACTAAGATACCTCTTGTTTTCTTAATTTTGCAGGTAAAAGAACTTGCTGACAAGGGTTGGTTTTTCCGTTATGATAATAAGCAGAATCAAATAAGGAATTTTATTAAACATACAACATCTTCATCAAATCAAATAAACCTTTGGAAAAATCTGAAATAATAAATTGCCAGAAGAATAGGATGATCATATTGACACAAAAGAAAATTATTACCGTGAAACCTTGGAAGTTACACTTTAGCGTCCCGGGCGGCTTTACCCTCATGGAAGCGCTCACCACTCACGGCATATATATGGATGCTCCTTGCGGTGGTTGGGGAACTTGTGGGGGGTGTAGGGTTAAAATATATTCTCCCGGCCAAAAGGAAGGTAGGATTGTGCAAGCATGCCAGACTCCGGTGGAGAATGATCTGGTTGTAGAAATGCCCGAGGCCTATGATGAAAGTGAAGAAGAAACGGTAGATGGATTAACCGGTCGGGTAGAAAATATTGATCCGGTGGTGGAGTATTACCCGGTGGAGTTAAACCTCCAGGGAGCTTCCTGCTGGGAAGAAGTGCAGAATAGTTTTCCTGCCCATTGGAAATTTCCGCGCATAGCAAATCCTACGCTTCTTAACACTATGGCTACGCTGGCCGATGAACACAAAGACCTCACTGCGGTGGTAGTAGATGGTGTCCTTAATGATTTTCGCCCCGCTGACAATAGTGTGAACCCTCTGGGTATCGCCCTGGATTTAGGAACCACCACGGCGGTAGGTGCACTGGTGGACTTGCAAAAAGGAGTTACCCTTTCCATAGCTTCCTGCAGAAACAGGCAGCGTTCGTGGGGGGCTGACGTAATCTCCCGGGCTGCTTATGCCGGCAAAAAAGTTGAAAATTTGAAAACTCTTCAGAAACGGGCAGTAGAAACAATTAACCACATTATTGACAATCTTGAAGATGATGTGAAAACGGGTGATGATCCGGTAGATGAAATTGTAATTGTGGGTAATTCACTGATGATGCATCTATTGTTGGGGATTTCGCCTTCTTTGCTGGTGAAAGCCCCCTTTACGCCGGTAGTCAGAGAGGCCGTTCATGTTACTGCCCAGGAAATTGGTATTCGGCTCAATGGTGGGGAAAGCGGATCGGTTTATTTGGCACCTTCTGTTTCCTCTTACGTGGGAGGAGATGCGCTGGCGGCGGTTTTGGCTTCCGGCATGCATCTGAGCAAAAAACCCCGCCTTCTTTTGGATATCGGCACTAACGGTGAAATGGTGTTAGGCTGGAAAGATCATCTTATCGCCTGTTCCACTGCTGCCGGTCCTGCTTTCGAAGGAGCTCACTTCCGCTGTGGTATGGGGGGAAGCCGTGGTGCTATCAACAGGGTAGAGATCAAAGACGGCCAGGTGCATTATGGCGTTGTGGGGAAAGAAAGGCCGGCGGGCATCTGCGGTTCCGGAGTAGTTGATGCCGTATCTGCTATGTTGTCGGAAAACATCATCACTTCCCGAGGCACTTTCCAGAATCCGGAAAACCTCCCCGAAAGTCTGCAAAATCGGATTTATCACAGTGAAAAAGGCCCGGAGTTTATCCTGGTGCCGGCGAAAGAAACCGTGGATGGCTGGGATATTTCCCTTAATAGGCAGGAAATAGGCGAGTTTCAACTGGCCAAAGCTGCCATTAGGGCGGGAATTAAAATATTACTGGAGTATGCCGGGTTGGAAATGGAAGAAGTAGATGAAATTTTACTGGCAGGCACTTTTGGCACATATTTACGTCCCGAGAGCGCTGCTTCTATAGGGTTATGGCCTGAATTTCCCATTTCCAGGGTACGCCCGGTAGGTAATGCTGCAAGCCTGGGTGCGCGTATGCTGTTGCTTTCCCGTTCAGCCAGGCGAGAGGTTGAGAGGCTTTCTTTGCAGGTTGATCACCTCAACCTTGCCGATACACCTGACTTTATGAAAGAGTATGCCGGGGCTATGTCCCTGGGTAATGAAACCCTGCGGTAATAAGCTTAACATTTTTCTTAAAATAGAAATTATAATATATATGGGGGAGGTTATGCAGATGGATCCGCTTTTGAAGGAATCAGGAACCCGCCTGGCGGCCCTTATTCGCAGTGGAGAAGTTTCCGCCCGGGAAGTTTTGGAAAAACATATTGAACATATTAAAAAAGTTAATCCACTCATAAATGCCTTGGTCAGGGATCGCTTTGCCTGGGCGCGGGAAGAGGCCGACGAAGCTGACAGGCAGTTAGAATCAACTTCCGGCAAAGGATTGCCACCTTTACACGGAGTTCCCTGCACAATTAAAGAAAATTTAGCCCATGTGGGCATGCCCAAT
>PUKQ01000167.1 GCA_003550565.1 Syntrophomonadaceae bacterium | reverse complement strand
CTGCCAGTAAAGCAATTGGTAATCCTTTTTCTTTTCGGGGAGGGCAGTATATATACTTTTTGTTTAACGGTGTGCGCCGGAGGTTTCGCAACAAGCTTGTAACAACAGATATTAGCCGGTGGCCTTGGAATGTTCGGCGCGTGGTGGCTACCTGGTGGCTACCTGCCCACTTTTTTGATCATATTATTTATGATGAAAATTTTGCGGTTTTTATTCCTGAGAAATGGGATGAATATCTGCAGTTTAGATATGGTAATTGGAAAATTCCTCAAGGAAACTGGGATTTTTGGCGGGAAGATGGGGCCATTGTACACCAAAAACCCGACCAAATGGTAAATTGGCCGGATTATTCATCTGGAGGGGGGGTATTTTAACTTTCGGAAAACTCCCGGTATCTACCCCGCTGCCTTGCTATTATGTAAATTTTTTTTCGTGAAAAATAACTTATAATAAAATGTTACATGGCATCAAACAAAAATGAATGACGATCTATAATTTTATAAAATCTAGAAACTATCCCGACTAAGAGGTTCTTCCCATACTGAACGTCCTTCTTCGTTCCAGGGTTCACCTTCTACTTCTACAAGTACATTATCAACCGTGGGAAATTGGGTTAAAGTGAATACTATGGATTCTTGAAAAGTTGTGCCTCTTTGACTCTCATCGGTAGGGGCATCTGTTAAGACTTCTTCAGAAAAATTAATAATAACGGTATTATCTTCTCGCTTAATGTCCAGAACTTTTGCTTTGTCGGATATTATTGCCACTTTATTCTCTTCTTCCTCCCTTGGGCCCTCAATAAGGCTTTCTGCAGTTTTACGCATAGCTTTGTCTATATCGGGAGTAAAAGGTATGCGGCGGTAAACCGGGCTCACATATTCATATTCACCCGGTTCGTCTGCTTTTATTGCTTCTTTATCTCCGAAAAAAAGCTTTACCGTTAAAGTTAGCTCATCTTCTTCGTCTATTTGAATAATAGGCTCTTCATCTTTGGTATCGTGAGTAAATCCATCACCGTCATGAGTGAATTCATCACTTATATCATTTTCCTCACAGCCGGTGCATATAGTGAAAAGAAAAAAGAGGGTAATTAAAGAAATAAAAAATAAACTTGTTTTCCACCATGTCTTATGATGCATGTTCTTCACTTCCTTTAGGGCGACATTTAATTCTTTCAATGATTATTTCAATGTATAATTAAAAGCTTACACATTCTTGCCGTACTTTATCAGTGCTAATGTATTTGTTCCTATATTTTAAAATTAAAAACCGGTGTTGTCAATTAAATTAAATGTTATGTATTATTAAGGATTTATGATGTTTTGAGGGATTTTCATTTACTAAATTGAGCCGGGTTAAGAAAAACAGGCTTATTTGGCGTTAAACGCATATACCCGGCAGGATATTAATAAAAATTACTCGAATTAACTTAATTATGATTTATAAATCCCGATTTTCACATAAATTATTATGCGAAAATATTGTGTGAATACTCAAATATAATAATCAAATAATAAAAGTTATAAGCTTATTTGAAAGAAATGGAGAGAGAAAATATGATTTTGAGGGCGTGGGCGGAATTTATACCGCCGGGGGAGTTAATTAAACCGGAGGTATTATATTTGCTGCAGCGTTACAGAGTAAATCCCTGCATTGCTGTTTCCCGCGATAATTTGGGAGAAGATTATGCAAAGCTTATGAAAAATTACAGGGACGCGGGGCTGGAGCCTGCCTTATGGCCGACTATGAGCGATGAGCAAGGTTACTGGCCCAACGAAAGAAACTGCGAAGATTTTGCATCTTATGTAAAAGATATTTTTAAATGGGCGGATAAAGAGGAGGTAAAAATTCCCTGGCTGGCAGTAGATTTGGAGCCACCTTATTATCAGCACACAGAGATCAGCAGTGCTGAGGGGTTACAAAAAGTCGGCAAAATATGGCATATTTTCAATTCTAACCGAAACCGGCAGCGCTTTAATCGGGCAGTTGAAACATATCGAAATTTGCAAGATTATATTAAGATGCAAGGGTGCCAAACTATTGTCCCCGCCATTCCTCTGCTGGAAATCGATATTATGAAAGGATCGGTGAAATTACAAGATTACCTGGAAACCCCTTTAAGCCCTGTAAATTGGGATGTTATTTCTTTTATGCAGTACAATACTGTGATTACGGGAATGTCCCGGGAATTTATTAGCCCCGGAGATGCGCGCTGGTATCTTTATTTGCTCTGTTTAAATATGAAGGCTACATTGGGAAAACGGGCTGCTGTTTCGGTGGGGCTGACTTCCACCGGAAAATTGGGAAATGAGCCTTATTATCAATATCCGGAAGAAATGCTTCCGGATATTGAAGCTGCCCTGGCAGCGGGTATCCAAGATATTGCTATTTTTAGTTTGGAAGGAATACTTAATGCATCTAATCCGGAAAATTGGTTGGAAGTAGTTTTCGGTGCATGTCCCCGGATACCTCCCCGTTCGCGAAAGGTGGAGGTTATACGGAGGGCAGCTGTATTGATGTATCGCCTTTTTCCCGGGTGAGCCTTTTGCAACTGTGAGAGCATCGGGATCAAGCTTGAAAAAATTGATCAGGTAAACTTTAATTCTAATGGGAGGTCTTTGTGGGAACAATGAATATTTCACCACCGGGATAGCGCTGAGTGGTCTATATTGGCTGTTTATAATTTTAGCAAATAAAAACGGGGGCAATAAGAGAGGCAAAAACTTCCGGTGGCTTCTTAAACCGCACTCCCCACATAATTGGGGCCTTTGCTTTTAGCAGTTAGAATTGTTAATATTAAGCAGGTAATCGGGTGGATGTGAAAAATTGAATATATTTGGAAGGGGGAGTTTTCTATATCTGCTTTTGAGACAATTGACGACAAAGATTATAACCCGCTCATTTCAGTGGAAAACGCCTATGTAGAATTAAGCAAAAAAGAGGTCTTAAGTGATATTAGTTTTCAGGTCCACCAAGGAGATGTAGTTGGTATTATCGGCCCTAATGGAGCGGGTAAGACTACCCTTTTGCGGGTTTTACTGGGTTTAATACCAACACGCAGTGGTAGGGTTTTGATACTGGGGAAGCCGGCCCATCGCCTCGGGAAAAGGAAAAATATCATCGGTTACCTGCCCCAGCGGCATACTTACGAGCAGCGTTTTCCCGTTTCGGTGAGAGATGTGGTTTCCATGGGACTTCTTTCCCTGAAAACGCCTGCTATTTTACAGAGGCCTAATAACCTTGAACTTAAGGTTAAAGAAGTATTAAAAGATGTGGGGATGGAAGACTTTATCAACCGCCCTTTCCCGGAACTTTCCGGAGGAGAGCAGCAGCGGGTTTTACTGGCCAGGGCCTTGGTTCATCAGCCT
>PUKQ01000179.1 GCA_003550565.1 Syntrophomonadaceae bacterium | reverse complement strand
TGCAGAATCCAGAAAAATGGCTGGAATGGTAATGGATAGAACCGCCAAGCGCCAGGACGAAAGAGCAGTCAGAAAACCTTGGAAAAAGGCGATATCAGGCTGAAAGTCTTTTTTGTTTCTGTGTTTTAATCAGGACATAAAGCGACTGAGTATCTTCTGGCTTCTTTTCTTCCAGGTAAAACCGTGCACTTTTTGTCTGGCGTTTTGAGCCAGGCTTGCTGCAAAATTTCGATCCTGCATAAGTACTTGAATCCACTCAGCCCATTGTTCAGGACTGTTGTCACTCAGAAGTGCATCCACACCCTGCGTAAACACCTCTCTGGCCACAGGAATATCCGATGCAAGTATGGGTTTTTCAGCAGACATGTATTCGAAAAACTTCAAAGGAGAATTTCCAATAACCCTTTCAGGGCTGTCCTCAACCATCAGTTTGCCGTCCCTACTGGTCCAGGATTTTTTCTGGTAAGGAGCAAGCAGTACATCAAAGGATTTTTGATATTGAACAGCCTTTTCCGGGGTGACAGGGCCGTGAAAAAATATATTGAACATGTTCGGGCATTGTTGCTCCCAGTAGTCAATTTCCGCAGGGCTTCCACCCACCAGATGAAAATCAGCATTTTTTAGTATGCCGGCTGTTTCAATAATGAGCTGAATGCCTTTCTCTGGTTTCAGACCGCCTACGTAACCTACATTGTAAGTATTCTGTCCGGGAAGCTGGTCCTTTAAAGAAGCGATGCTGTCGTAAAACTCGAGGTTGATACCATCATGAGCTACAAGGACTTTGTTTTCAGACAATCCGGGAAAAAGCCTGAGGTATTTTTCCCGGAGCACACCGCTAATGCATACCAGGCCTTTAAAGCTGTCCGAAGATAACACCCGCTTTAACCAGAACATCTCTTTGATTTTTTTTGGCATTTCATGGGCTTCATATATAATGGGCATGCCAAAAAAGCCTGCTATGGCCAGATATTTAAGATGGCGTCCAAAACAGATATCAAATTTTCTTCTTTTTAATAGATGCAAAAGAAACCAGTAGCTATAGAGTGAACTGATGCTTCCGCAGGATTTGTTTTGAGGCAGGAGCAATTCAAACTTTTCTGAAATGCCATAATACGAGAAAATATTCTGATGACCAGGATAATATTCAGTGCGGCGGGCAAAAAGGCTAACAGAATGGCTTGCATGAAAGGCCTGGCACATATTCATGACTTGAATGCTGTTGGCAGAAGTGGAGGGAATTTGGGAATGTGTCAGGTAAAGAATTTTCATACTTGCAAAAAAATTTCAGTTTCGAAAATAGTGATGTCTTTAAGTTTGTGCAGCAGGTTGCTGAGAACTGTTTTGGAGAGTTTCCCAGGGCATTATGTGTACTTGTGTATGATCATTTTCCTTTAGCAATCTTGAGCGCTTGAGTGTAGTCCTCTCTGTCCAAAGCTGAGCCCAGCAACCTAAGTCTCCAGGTCTTTTCCAGAAAATCCTCTGGAACATGCTGCTGAATAAGCTCCAATGAGACTGACTTTTGCTCTTTGAGCAGGGAGTTGTGCCAGTCAAGAATCCAGCCGAAGCCGGAACCAAGCAGTTCATTGTCGATAATCACCTTCCTGTCTGAAGCTTCCTGGCATATGATATTGGCAGGGCTAAGGTCCGGGTGAGAAATCCTAATGGGCAGGTGCGGCCTAAGTTCATCGAAACGCTTCTGCCATTCTTTAGTAAAGTCTTTGACAGGGGATAAAATACTCCATTTTGCTACCCGTGGATATAGATAGTTCTGGAGATAGCAAAACGACATGGCCTGTTCCTGCGCCAAATTGATAAGTTTTGGATCCTGCAAAAGTACCTGAATCATTGTCTCGACTGTTTTTTTTATACCGGCTTTGCTGGTCAAGGCAGATGTGCCATGAATCCATTCTTCGACAACATATGTGCCCTCTGATGCAATTATTCCAGGTAAAAAACTTTTTCCAAAAACTGTATTCTGAATTTTTTGCCGCAAATTTGTCTGGCGTTGTGAATGTGTCTCATAAATTTTAACTTTCCGTCCCTCCAGCATAGCACAAAAAGATAAGCGACCTGCTTTTGTCAGCCCAGGACGAGTCTCCTGGCCCAGCGGGCGTAAACAGGTAAACTCAGTATCTGCTATGACCATGCTGGAGTTATACAAAGCCTGAATTGACTTTTTTTTGAGCAGACCAATTAAACAGGTGCGTAATCCCATAACTTGAAGAGTAAAAAAGCTACATGTTTGAAAAATCGTCCAAAGTGTGCTTTTACTAGGCTGAGACTTCTTGGTTAACTTGCACTTAAAATGAATATCCGAAGCACTCTATTTCTTTTTCGTAAATCTTGGAAACCAGTCTTTTTTCCGTGGCACCATAGTATTCTCTATACTTATAGTCAGCATAATGTTTAACTCTTGGGAACTGGCTTTTGTAAAAAGGAAGACCTATTATTTTACATATTTGTTCAAAGTCATGGTATAGATTTTCATATTTTCCAATGAAATCTACTGCAATTTTGTCGTTTATGGTGTACATCGGCCAGTTATCGATTTGAGTGGGTACGATGTGGTCATCTTTATAAAGATTAGGAGATTCTAAATGTTTAAGAAAGTCTAAAAAACTGATGTCTAAATTTTTTGCTTTTACGCGCCATATGTAGTCAGATACAGCTTTTTCATAAGGGTTTCGTACAAAGCAAAACTTAAAAAAATTATTCCAAGCAGATTCATCAAACTTTGCCAAATCGGACGCTGACGGGTGGTATAGATTGTAGTATTTTTTATGGATGCTGTTTAATTGCTTGTAAATATTTTTATTGCATAATCCTTTTTTAATATTTTTCCAGGTAGATATGTTAAAAAACAATCTAGGAGCAAGCAAGTCTACAATGAATCTTCTGTTGAATGACCCTTGATTATGTATAACTTCGTGCCATGAACCTATCTGAATGTCTTTAGGCCCTATGTATTTATTTAAAAAACATTTTATGCTGCTTCCAGCAGTTTTTCGGCAATGTATAAATATGTATTTATGCTTATAACTAATAATCATGGATCAATATGTATAAATATATTTATTAATTTGCTATATGTTTTACTCATATCAAATGCATTTTGTTCTATAAAATATATATTTTACGAATAACAAAAATTGTAAGAGTGTATTGAAGTGTTATTATATCATGTATCAGTTAGTAGAACTATTAGCTTAAAAAGTATAAATTTAAAAATATAAAAAACATGAACGCCTGCGTTTGTTATGTGAAGGAGAATTGACAGGCTTAAAAAAAACGGAGGGAGAGTCAGTCCTCATGTTACATGAAAATTGATAAACTGTTACAATAAATTTGATAAAAATAATGCACTTTAAAGTTAATAG
>PUKQ01000133.1 GCA_003550565.1 Syntrophomonadaceae bacterium | reverse complement strand
GGTCATACCTCATTCATTACCCCTCCAGTCAGGCTCACGGATCATTTTGTATCCGCAGTCCGGACAGTGGATTACCGCCCTGTGATCTGCCGTGTATCTATTTCCCCCGTCGCAGTTGTAGCATTGATCCTTTTCCACTTAAATCCCTCCTATATTATATACACAGCAATTACGCCCAAAATAAATGCCCCTATCATGTAGCCAATTAATTTATACCGTTTCATTCCATCGCCTCCTTAATTTAATATTTCATCTCTTGACATACCTGCGCGGATTAAACCTTCGATAAACTTTACCCCCGGATTCCGCTCACCGTAAGTAATCAGGCGTTCAAGTTCGTTGATAAAGTCAACCCTTATTTTGCCACCAAGCCATGTACCTTGTTCTTCGAGAAAAGTCATGTGGTCGTTCATTACGCAGCAATCTCCTTCCATTTGTTTTCGTCCATATTCATAATTTCCCCGGCTAATCTTTCTAATTCAGTAGCTCTTTCGTAGGTTTCAGCCTGTTTAGAAGCAACAGTAGTAGCATTGATTAAACCATACTGATTAAGTTCACCGGCACTGAGAAGCTCAGTTAATAGGTCATCTGATTCTTCTTCTTTGAGCTGATAAATCTTGGTCATTCTCTCGATTGTCTCCCGTGGCTTTATTTCTATTTTGTTTTCAGTAGTCAGGGATAAGTGGTTAACTATTTCCTGGAATGTTTCTTCTTTGAGGGCAGCTCTTAAGATATCTCTTGCTTTTAACCAGAAGGCATCATCATCTGCTTTCAAGGTCTCATCAGTGAAGGCCACAATCTGTTCGTCATCATGGTTAATCCTTTTGCCTACATGGTATTTCTTCATGCCCCAATCAGCAGCAATCATCCCGTTGTTGCAAACCAGCCTGAAGATTAATGGCTCTACTCTGAAAGAGCCCAGGCCTACTTCACTGTTGGAGATAACAATACCAGCCTGGACAGTATCACCTGGGACAACATCTGCTTTAAGCCTGTCGGTAGTAGCTTTAATATACAGCTTCTCGTCATTGACATTGCAGGATGATATTTCTAAACCTGGTACCTGTTTTAATTCAGGCAGGGTCATACGAAGCAGGTCGTGGTTATCTCTACGCATATACCTGTCTGATAAGAATGCCCTTGCTCTTTCATCGTAAGTCCTAATCATTCTGTTTTCGGGAAACTGCTTAAACCAGGTGTTAACATTTTCAGTGAGAAGCTGTGGGTTTTCATCATACATCTTCATATAATACTTATAAGGAATCTTAAGCCTGCTTGCTATTTGTTGATGAGTAAGGTCATTGATTGAAAAGTTATAATCTCCATCACCATTCTCTGCATAAAGGTAAACACCATCGCTGTAAACCATATCAAGATGTTTGGTGTTAACGATAAAGTCTTTCTTGTTTCTGGTCATTTCCTCTACCTGGTAGCACAGCTCTCTAATATCTTTTACTCCTTGATACATAAGTAAAAACCTCCTTTAGAGTGAATATGTTCTTCTAAGTGTTCTTTAAACCTCAACACTAAATCCAGGGGATCACACTTACTGCACTCATCATTAAGGGGTGGCTCGCCACTTGGTAGCAGTTGCTCACAGTCAGGTGAACATACTATGTTTTGGTCATACTTACAGCCACCATTCTCTTCAGCACAGTCAAAACAATAAGTCGGGGCACAGTTATCAATCCAGTATTGCATAGCCATAGTTACACCTCCTTAGATTAAATCGTTCTCACTTGCCCAATGAAACACGAGGTCTTTGATGTCCTCAGGGTTTGCAGCCACGTTACTACAAATGCGGTAAACTATTTCGACAGATTGTAAGTTATATAAATTGATCCCAAGTATCATAGGTTTACCTCCTCAACACACTTAAGATTTGTGTTAGCATAATACTGAACTATCTTTTTACACTGGCACTTGTATGTGAAATACCAACCCGACTTATACCTGTCATACCCGACAATACGTGTTTGCCCATTGGCACATGTATTGCACTTGGGGCAGACAGGGACACCATCTTCAAGATTAGCCTGAAGCATGTTTAAACTCCTTCAGCTCATTTAATAAGTCTTGATCAGCATCATGCATTGCTAAATCAAAGTATTCTAAGGCAGTAGAATAGTTATATGCCTCAGCGATTAAGTCATAGTTAAGGTAAATACAATACAGTCCTGACTTGGGATTGTAAGTAAGCTTGGCTATCAATATTGATACACTCCTTTCGGGGCATAGTATTCAATCTCATAATAGTCAAGATGTTCTCTTGAAGCGGGGCCAAGCTGAAGCCATAGCATATTAATCTCAGATTTAGGTGTATCGAATGACTTGCCAGCCCACTCCAAAAGATCCAGGGCAAGATCCCTTGATATCCTGTAATGCTTGGGGTCAATGGTGCTGGTAAGATCATCAAGGGTTATGCCAAATACGTGTTGGTAGATAAGTGATATCATATGGGTTTCACTGATTGCTTCTTCCATAATGGTTTCAGTTACCTTGGGGTCTATTCTTTTAGAATCAAACAATTAAATCAGTCCTTTCTCTCTGAACGAGAAGAATATATCATCACCAACAATAATGTGATCACGAATATCAATACCAAGCACCTTGCCGGCATCAATGAGTCTGCGAGTTATCTCTAAGTCTTCCTGGCTGGGAGCTGGATCACCTGAAGGATGGTTGTGGGATAGGACAACTGATGCTGCATTGCATAGCATAGCAGACTTAAAGAGTTCTCTTGGATGGACGATTGATGCAGAAAGCGAGCCAATAGATACCGTGTTAATCCCGATAATTTTATTTTTGGTATTGAGTAGAATAATAACAAAGTGTTCTCTGTCTGTGTCTCCGAAGTAATCTTTAAGTATTTCAAATGCCTGTCTTGGTGTGGTTAAATTTTTATCGTTTGTCTTTACTGATCCATCTCTGACTAATGTTACCTGGTAAATAGGGATATATTTCTTGGGTTCTTTGTAGTCTGCAGGGTATACGAAACTATCTTGCACTAAATCATCCAACATAAACACCTCACTTATACAAAGTCTGTGGTCTCAATGCGTTCAGAGTAAATTAGTTTTTCTTCAGCTTGTGCTTGAAGAAATTCATGTTCAGATAATACAAGTGTAAGCTGATTAGAGCTTTTAAGGTTAAAGAAAATATATTTAGTTTCAAAGCCAGTGAGCATACCGCAATAGACAAGATTATTTGCATTAAGACCCATGTTATATACACTAAAGACATCAAACTTATCAGGTTTCTTTTTAATCTTTACAAAGTTATCTTCCACATCATCATCTCCTTTAAGCTGTAGATTTTAATAGTCTTTCAAACTTACCTTCCAATTCTTTTTCACGGTGATATCCGAAAACAATATTTTTCTTGTCCTCTTTAGTAACACAATTAAATAATACATTGAGCAGTGTCTCAGGATTAATGAAGTTGGGGGAAACTTGAAACTCTCCTTTCTTAGTTTTGATTATGATTTTTCTTTGACTAAGACAGTAGATAAACATAAAGATTTCCCCCTTTGTAAGAGGAGTTGACTTGCCAGACCACTAAAGATTATCCAGGTTTCCCAAGCTTTTTTGGTGTGAGCTATTGCTGTGTTTAGTGTACATGAAAAAACTGAGGCATGTAAGATGAACATACGTTGTCTCCTTTCGAGGTAAATGTGTAAGAATAAACAGGTCGTGATAATAGGGAGTAAGGGATAGAGGATATCCCTGTTGGTGATGCTAAGAGAGGTCGTGATAATAAATAGAAGATAGTTAGAAGATAAGAGTAAGGGGGAGAGAGTGAGTGTCCCTCTCCCCCAACACAGGAGGTAACTAAACAGCTAATTCACGCAGGTATTTCTCACTGTTATAAGATGCATAGGTGAGAAGCTTGGGGTTAGCCATAAATGCGTTCCTAAGTTGTTGTACGTATGCATTATTTGTTATAGGTGGTGCCCAACCTACAGCGTGCAAGGCCAGGCATGCAGTCATATCAGCCATCACACGCTTAATGTGGAAGCGAGTGGCCTTATCTTTATGACTACGGTAGAAATCTAACCAATTTTCACGGCTAAGTACAGTATAATAAATCATGTTATACCAGTACTCTATGTTGCTGTTGCATTTAGATGCAGGCTTAATTGTTACACCATTATCAGTGAGTTCAAACTCTTCACCTTCGGTGTAGTTGATATCATTACCGATAGCTTCGATGAATTTACTTAATATGTTTTTAGCTTTTTGTGTCTTGGGGAATTCTCTATCTGTGCTTGATACTCTTCTTGTCTTTACAAACTCGTACCTGGTATACACTTGTCCCTGCTGATTCACAGCATTATTATTTTTCAAGGGAAAAGTGTCGTACCGTATTTCAGGGTTGTCAACTGACTGGTTATACTTGCTCAGGCTTATATGCAAGCCTGGTTCAGCGATAGGGAGTCTTGCTAATCCCCATCCCATCACTTCACTGCCATCATCTTTAAGCCAACCTAATGAGTTGAATAAAGATGAGTCTTCGTGGTAATACATCTTACCACCTGTTCTTTTCAATAGTTCCTTGGTAAAAATACTGTGCACGTTACTCATAATGATCTCTCCTTTGTAATAATATATTTGTAAGAAACAAAGCAAAAGCTTCTGCCTTGCCCTGCCCCCTTACGGTTTTCAAGGGGCAGGGCAAGCAGAAGCTAAGGTTAAGCAGGATTACCCAATCATCCTTTCACTGTTACATTCGGGGCAAGTGAAAATAATCAGGTCTTGGATGGCTTTAAGTATGTTATTCTCAACACTTGTATCGGCTTTGTAGCCACAATCATTGCAAATGATAATCACTATATCATCTCCTTCTGTAGGATAAAGTCTTGGAAGCGTTCGATAGACATAATCATACTTCCTTTATAGGTTTCTCAATCCTCCCGCAACTGTGACAATGGCGGGTTACTTCAAAGCTAATGGGGGAATACTTAAATTCCTCCTGGAAGAAATAAGGGTAGGTCTTAGTAAATTTATGCACGCACTCAGGACACCACACGTAATGAATATCGGTTTCAAGATCATGTGTCCAATACCAGAAATTGCGTCGTCTAATTTCGGGCATAAATCTCACCTCCTACTGAAACTAATCTCGATAATGGGCCACGCAATAAAAGACAATGTCGTTAAGATAGAGGTTACAACCTCTTCAACACGTGTTTAATCATCACTTTCTCGCCAGCGATCGTATGCGAAATCAGCATATACATGTGATTCTGTGTAATTATATTTATATTGGTCGGGGGGACACCATGAGGATTCAGTAAATCCCTCGTAACAATCTCCACAAAATGCAATACTGTAATCGAACTCAGGATGGTTTACGACAAGCCATGTATAAAATTTATCTTGTTGTCTACATATACTGCATGCAAGCTTAGTCATCATCATCCACTCCTTTCAAAGAGTAATCTAAGAACTTGATGCAGCATAAAGAAATACATCATCCATAAAACGAACTCGATAAACATCATTATCACCTTCTATAATAGTATTTGCAAGGTAGGTTAAGGTAGGTATAAATAAGATGTAAGATAGTTATATATGCTGTATAAAACTGTACTGGTTGTTGTTTCTCCTCAACCTACCCTGCACAAAACAAAAAAGCCCTACAAATAGCCCTTAATTGGGCAGTTTGTGCAAGCACTTGCCCCTGCAGTGAGAGGACAGAGGTCTGGTTCACAATCTAAGAAGTAATCAGCCACTGCTTCAAGCACTTGTCCTTGTTGAGCAAGCTCGTTCATCTCTTTATTGTGCCTGATAATTTCCGTAATGAACCGATAATCCACCTTACCATTACTTTTCTTTGCTTTCTTTCTCTCAATGATGAACATAAATAATCCTCTCCTTTTAGATAATATAAGGTAGGCTGCCCTGAGCCGCCTTGCCTTATGTTTTTAAGGCGGCGAAGGCAGCCGAAGGAAAAAAAGAATGCCTTTGTTACAGCGAAAAATGCACTTTGCCAACCGTCTGGCGATGATGAAGTACATAAAAAAAGCCCTACCCCCGAGAGGGAGCAGGGCAATACTCCTAGCTGGCCTTGGCATCTTCTTTAGGCTTACACTTGCTGAAGTGCTTCTTGGCTAACTCTTTGCCGATGCTAATGCTTACTGCGCCGTAACGGATAACTACTCTACCTTTGTGGGTAGGATGGAAGTCTACCTGAACCTCAACACCTTTGGGGATGCTAACCGATACCTGCTGGTTATAAACCTCGATACTTTTCTTGCACCTAGATACAAACATGATGATAGCCTCCTAGATAATATTAGGCAGCCCTCAGCCCCGCCTGCCTTATGTTTATAGGCGGGGCGAGGGTGCCGGTGATTAAAACGGTACTTCACAGAGCATGCAATTCTTCTCAGCGCAATTAGCGACTACCTCTTCCAGGTATTCGCAATCTTCAACGAGGTCAGCGCAGCTATCTTTCTCTGCCTCCATTGACTCAATGGCGCTGTAATGTTCCTGCTCAAGCTCGAGGCTCTCGATGCATTCGTACAATCTCATTGTGATGATACCTCCATTTGTTTGTAGTGACTGACAGGATTGCTTTCATCCTGCCAAGCCTTATGTTTATTTGGCAGGTGAAACAATACTGGAGGTAACGCAAGGTGAAGCGAATGGTGAGCGACAGCGAATCCAAAGCGAAGCGAAAACCAAAGTGGGGGGGCAAGGAAACGATGCGTCAGCTATATATAGCATATCCCGACATCAACATCTCACTAAAAAATCTTGAGGGGGTAGGGGTAAAAGAGTTTCAGGTTCCCTTGCGGTTATATATTTTTTTAGGATATAATTCACGTGTTGATTTTTTATTTATCTTTTTCAAGTCTATTAGAAGTTATATAATAATAAGCAGGAGGTAGATATGATGCAATACCGCAAAAAAGAAGCGACAGTAGATGCCTTCAGGCTGGGGTTTGAAGATATTCCTGGTTGGTTTGCAGGTATGGTGGCTACAGGGGCAATTAAATGCAACCTGGATCTTGGGCCGGTAACAATACCGACCAGGGAAGGTTCTTTAAGGGCCAATTACGGGGACTATATTATTCGTTTTCCCAATGGGGATGTTTACCCCTGCGGAGCCTATTTGTTTAAGGACCTTTATGAAGGAATGCCTGTACAAAACCAGGAGTCTGATGGGGTCAGGTGGGTTGTTGTGTATGAAGGGGAATATTACGGGCCTTATAGACAGAAAACCACGGCAAGTATTGTATTGAAGCAAATCGAAGATATTGCAATATCACAAATTAAAAGAAACGGTGAACTCATAGAACTTCCCAAAAGCGAAGCAGAAGCTTTGTGTGAAGAAGAACAATATCAACGTGAAGGCTACTGAGATCGATTCTAAGGCGTTTTAGGGGTAAGGTAGGTATATTATGATAGGAGGGGGGGATAATTATCACTACGGCAGCGACAGAGGTTCTCAGGTTGGGGGAGCTTGATGGTAGGGCGAGAACCACAAACCGAATGTATGAAGAAAAGGCTAAGTGCGTTAATCATCCTTGCAGGGATATTTACTGCAAAGGCTTAGAATTAGAACTGATGCCGATATTAGATGAAATTTGCAGGAGGGGTTTTTAATTTACCAGCATAAATGGAAAATATCAGACTATAAAACACCGAGTGGGAAGCTTTTGTTTTATTGTCCGAGGTGCAAACTCTATGATCCGGCCCCGGTGAAAGAAAAATATGAGAATAGACCGTGTAAATTAGATTTATACGAGGGCAAATTTGCGGTTATGCCGGCGGGAAAGGGTGAAAATGATGAACATAGGCAGGGCAACCAATATGTTCAGTTACAATTCTAGCAAAAATGAGGCCTGGGAGCTTGGCTTCTTAGATGGTTTCAGGGAGAATGAAGATTTAAAGCTGCAAAAAGAGTATGAAACAGAGCTGAAAAAAGAAAGGTTTAAGTATTTTCGGCCTGTGCTATGCCCGCATTTGGAAACTTGCCCGGATTTAGTCGATCCAGTGCGCTATTACCGGGATTTATTGTATTCAGAATACGAAAATTTGCCGATTTGGGAGCTTTAAAGCAGGGAGTGATCGCATGAGCAGGGATAATTTGCCGGCAAAATACGTAAATCCAAAGGAAGATGAGAATTATTACCAGGTTTACAGCCTTGGAATGCCCAAAGAGGTAGCAGATGACTATGTGCCCGAAGAAATAGACTTAGAACAATACGCAAAAAGGCAAAAACAGCTAATTTTCCTTAATTCCTACATGGATAGCGGGGGAATGGTACAGCAATCAGCCAAAAATGCCAATGTAAGCAGGTTTACTGTGCGTTACTGGAACGATAATGATAAGCTTTTTAACCAGGCATACCAGAAGGCGAAAGAAGATCTGGTGGAGCTGATGGAGGAAGAGGTTATCAGGCGGGGCATGCACGGTTATCTTGAGCCGGTATATTACCAGGGCGAACAAAGAGGGCAAGTCAGGAAGTATTCGGATAATTTGCTGATGTTTCGCTTAAAAGAGCTTAAGCCCTCTTACAAAGACAGCCACCAGACCAATATCGGCATTGCCGGTGAGGATATTACCATTACCTTTAAGGAGCCAGAAGATCAGGGGTAGATATAATAATCAAATACCCCGACTATTTTAACTGTATTCGATATATAGCAGTGCTCCCGTGAATTTTTAACCCGGTAATTTAAGAGCTTGGCCTTTTTACTCTTTTCTCTTAACTTTTTTTCCGCTTCACTGAAGAATATCCCCTCATCGAATTTTTGCACCGTACCATTACCCGTGTAAGGAACCATCTGCTCAACGATAAGTCTTTTGATGTTATTGAACAGGCCAGCGTAAATGCTGAAGCTTTCATTCCAGGGATAATAGTAATACGTCTTTGTGATCGAGGGGTCATCGACAGCCTGCATGATGGCCAGTGCATCGACCAAGGGTCTTTCCAGGGTTACTACAGTCCCGTCAAATGGCCCATCTATCAAGATAGTTTGCAAGGCACCGCCCTCCTTAAGGGCAGGGTACCACAATATATATTGATTGCACAAGATAACTGGCACCAGGTATAGTTGTTTCAAATAGCAATAACCTTGACAATTTGACAAATCTGCTGTATATTTACACTAAGGATTACGCAAGGGAACTGTCAATATATGTCAATAGGCCACCGCCGGGAGATTAATTTCTCCGTTTGGTGGCTGTTTTTATGTACGGAAAGGAGCATACGCTATGCCGAGACAATGGCAGATAGATATGGAAGTGGCTACGCATGGCAAGCGCAGCCCTTTACACGGCAAGCAATCAAGCCATATTGAGCCGGGCAAGGGGGCAAGGGCGCAAAAAGCAACCAGGGGTTTGCCTTCAGCAATGCGCAGGAAGAGACAGGATGCAAAAGCTGCCCCCGTTGATCATAGGACAACCACAACAGGAGCTGCGAGCACTGCAACAGATCGCAGCGTTATGTCTGAAGCTGACATGCAGGCATTAGCCAGCTCTTTAGCCGACAGGATGAATAAGGTTGGGTCGTATTTTAACCAGGCGCAGTATATTATTGATAGTGCAGCTAAAGCCAATGAGAAAAGAAAAAAAGAAGCAGAACGACAAAAGGAAGAACCTGAGCGCACCTGGTGCAGGCAACCCGGAGAACGGGGAGAAGAAACGCACAGGTTATTTCAATTTCCCGTAGATGACAGAGAAGACATAATACATAGGGTATTTATGGGTTTGCGGGATAAGGAGGCCCTAGCCCCAAGGGAAGAATATCGGTTAGATATAGACCCCAGGGAAACAAGAACGCTTACTCCAAGGGAAGGGTACAGGCTAGATGAGGCACCCAGAGACAGGGGGGCTGCTTCAATAAGAGATTTTTATAGGGGCATAGAGGATAAAAAGGGGCTACCAGAATATATTGCATCAACAGATCCAATATATCCTGGATATGAACCAAGAGTTCCGGGGCAAACGACTTATGATCCATCAGTGCCTACAAAAGCAATTCCTGAAACAAATGCAGAATACCTGCATCATCGTGAAGGCAGCCCCTACTATAACGAATATAACCCGTTTTCTTTATGGGATCGTGAGCATAACTGCACCCATCATGCATACGGAAGGGCATTAGAATTAGGGGCAGATCCTGAAGCATTAAATACATTGCAGGGAGATGCATGGATGTGGGAAGGTAATGCTGGCAGGGGAGCGCACGTTGAAAGAACTCCGGAAGTAGGGGCAATCGCTAGTTATGACCGGTACCATCCTATTATGGCACCGTCAGGAAGAGGCCATGTTGGTGTTGTTGAGGAAGTTTTTGATGATGGCTCTATATTAATGTCAGATACCGGCTGGTCTAGTCAAAGCTATAACTTAAGAGATTTGTCACCAGGCGATCCCCTTTACCCCGATGCATTCATCCACGTGCCCAGGAGTGGGCGATAATGGCGATAAATATTGATATTCCATGGAAGCAGCAGCCAAGACAGGTAGAGTTTTTAAGGGCATGCGGTTTAAGCTATCCCTTTGACGGAGGAGAGCCGAAGCCTCCACTGGCAAGAAGAATCATGTACGGCGGATCAGCCGGGGGAGGTAAATCTGATGCTCTCTTAATGCTGGCCATGATTGCAGCGATCACTTATCCTAAATGCAATATAGCGATATTTCGCCGGGAGTACCCCCAATTAGAGGGCCCCGGCGGTTTAATTATGAGAAGCCAGGAGCTATTTAACCAGGATTTAGATGGCACCGGCAAGGTAAAGTTTGCTAAATGGCACGGCGGGATGAGAAGATGGACATTCTTTAATGGCAGTGTTGTTCAGTTTGCTCACTGTAAGACCGATGCTGACATTCACAATTATCAGTCCCAACAGTTCGATTACTTGATGTTTGATGAGTCAACGCAGTTTACCGAGATGCAGTTGGAATACTTGATGTCCAGAAACAGGTTAACTGTCACAGGCCCGAGTACCGCTTTATGCGTACTTGCCACCAACCCTGGTGGGGTTAGTCACGGGTATCACCGCAAGATGTTCTTAGAAGCGGGGGCACCGAGCGAACCGGTAGATGTAGAAATACAGCCGGGTAAATTCCAAAAGCATATCTATATACCGGCCAGGTTAGATGATAATCAGGTATTAGAGCAAAGAGACCCTTCGTATCGGCATACGCTGGAGAATATGCCCGATGATATGCGCAGGGCACTCTTAGAAGGCGATTGGGATGTATTTGCCGGCCAGTATTTCAGGGAATTCAGAAGAGACACGCACAGTGTTGAACCCTTCGATATCCCTGATCATTGGCGCAGGTTTGGCTCTTTTGATTGGGGATTTGCAGCACCGGCCTGTTTTTTGTGGCATGCTATTGAGCCGACCATGGGCAGGATATACACCTACAGGGAGCTCTATATAACCCAAATGAGGGCAGGGGAGCTTGCCCAATACGTGTTGGATATAACCGGCAATGAACAGTTAGAATACATTAAGGCCAGCCCCGATGCTTTCAGGGAATCAGGGTTGGGGGCAAAAGATTCTCCCGGTGAAACAGTAGCCGATGAATTTCAAAAGCTGCGAATGAACGTGGAGCCGGCAGATAACCGCAGGATAATCGGCTGGCAAAGAATGAGAGAGTTTATGGCTGAGGCACCGGATGAGCAACCCTGGTGGCAGATATTTACCAGTTGCGAGAATCTATTAAGGACTATCCCGGAAATGATTCATGACAAGCTAAAGGTGGAGGATGTTTCAGGGGACTGTGAAGATCATGCCCCGGAAGCAGCCAGGTACGGGGTAATGAGCAGGCCCTCTCCGAATGAAGGGGGCAGCTTTTACGCAGGCTCAAGGGAGCAGTTTGGCGGTTATGATATGGAAGAAGATGACGAGTTGCATGATCTTGAAGATGGTGAAGCAGTATCATTTTTTGGAATCTAAAGGGGGATGAATAGGTGGAGCTGGATATTTTTCATTTAGTAGCTTTTGGGATTGGGTTTGTTGTATCGGTAAGTAAAGACATCTTACAGCAAAAAGTTTTTATGTGGAACATGAAAAAGCTTGGTGAACAGGAGTCAGATGAAGAATTGGAAAAAATCATGAAGGCGGGGAAGGCGGGCTTCGGTTTGAATGAAGAGGAACCGGCACCTGAAGACAAGGATTCAAGCAACATAGAAACCAATTACAAGAGTTATTTTAGTTAGGAGGCAAACATGACTACGGCTGAAAAACAAAAAACATTTACCTGTAAAACCTGCGGGGCAACTTTTGAGACCCGAAAAGAAATGGCAACCCATGTATATTACCAGCATACCGTGCCGAAGCAAAAGCCAAAAAGATTTGTCATCCCAAAAGAGCTGGTTGATGAGTTTCAGTATCTCGGCACAAGCGGTTATGCCCGGCTGCAGGTTGATGGAGAATTGACTGACAAGGGCCTGGAAGTAGACACGATCAAGTATATACGCTAAGAGCGTGATTGGAGGGCAAGCAAATGGTAGAAAGACTACGTTCAGACATTGAGAGCTGGGATGTAGATAAAGCTGATGCCGGGGCAAAAGATAAGGAATATGAAATAATTGAGCTTGAAGATGGCAGCTATTTAATCAGGAATATTGATAATCCCGATGAATATTATATGTGGACAGGTGACGGCAGCCATCTGCCGATCAATGTGCAAATAGCATTGATGAATCAACTAAGAAAAGCAGGTGAGGAAGTTGAAGATGAAACAGCTAAAACAGATCCAAAAACTGAAACAGACACCACAGACGATGAGCCTCGCTATACTGAGCAAGAGTGGATCCAGAGAATGCAGCAGGGAGAGGGGTCGACAGGCTTCGACTTCGGCGGATCAGCCGGTAGAAGGGAAGCATCACCTGGGGCACCAAGCTGGGTACAGCAAGCGCAAACCTTCGGAGGGCCACCAACCTTCTTTCAGCAGTACGGCATAAGCCCGATGATGGAGCGCAGGAGAGCTGAAAAAGCAGGTTATTCCGATACTTACTGGCACCAACCGCACTATTATTCAGATCCCACGATGTCACCGCATTATCAATCAGGCTATCACGACCGGGTAACGGGGCATGCAATAGAACCCTTAGCAGAGGATCCGGCAGCAAAGCAGGATTATATCGGGCAAGATACCCACAGAAGAATCCAGGATAAGCTGGCTGAAAAAAGAAGTGCTGCCAGAGAAAGTGATGCAGTTAACCGGAAACGAAGGGAAGAAGAAATGGGGCGTGTAGCAAAAGGCGGGCCGTACACAAGTAAAAGTGTCCGCCCCAGGTAGGAGGACTGTAAATGAATAGAAGCCCAATGTCATATAAGCAGCAGAGCGTTCCTAACAGGAAAATGAAGGCCAGGGAAGACAATATGGTCGATTACTTAAGGAATGTGGCTAAAAAAGCACAGCCCGGCGAACCGCTTACTGCAGGTGGAGCAACCAGGCACCCTGTCAGTGATGAAGCAAAAACCGCTATTCGGCAGTTGGCAAAAAAAGCATCACAAACAGGTGGCAAAAAGCAGCCAAGAAAACAGCCCAAGGGCAGAATGCCTGAGCCTAAAAGACCGGCTAATGTACCGCCAGCAGAAGAAATGATTGATCAGGCATTCGATGAAGAAGGCAGCTTCGTAATGCCTCCAATAGAGGGTTACTGGCTGCACGTGCTTGAAGAAAAGAACTTGCAAGACCCCAACAAACAGGGCTCTGACTGGAAAGACGAAGCGATTGCCGTATTTAGAAGGGCCAGGCAAGAATTAGAGGAAATGAAGAAAGAGTATCAACTGCGTTACGGGGAATAGGAGGCAATTATGGCTGATAGTGAAGTCAAAGAATATGAAGAAACCAGGCACCCCGATGAGATGAAAAAGCTCTACCGGTGGTTTGATACCGACCGTTTGGCGAAAATGCCGATACAGGAAGAATTTGAAGAATGCTACAAGATGTATAACGGCGATCACTGGAGCTTAAAAGATCCTTTGGGGATGCCCTTAAGGACTAACCGGCAAAAACAAAGCAGGCCGAATACAGTAGAAAACTATATCTTTTCTTTGATTGAAGGCATGGTGGCTGAGTTTTCAGAGGATATGGAAATCATAGACTATCCTACTGAGCCGGGAGCAGACGATATTGCCAATATCATGACTGACTTAAAAAAGCATGTCATGTATAAGAATAAAACTTTGCATCAAAGAGAAAGATACACCAGGAATTTCTTTTTATACGGCACAGGGATATGGCATACATTTTGGGATCCAGGCTGGAAAGGTGGCAGGGGCCCAAACCGGTGGGAAGGCGACATCAGGTTACAGTCGCTGCACCCGCAGGCAGTATTTCCCGATGCCAGGTGCCGGGCAGATATCGAGGAAGGACAAAGGATTCATAAAGCATTTTATCGTTCTAAAGAATATATTGAAGAGAAGTTTGGTGTAGAGGTGCAGGCAGATGAACCTACTGCCAGGATGCAAATATCAGAAGATGAAGTGCATCGTTATAGCGGGGAAGATGAAGAAGTTTTATTGGTGGAAACCTGGTATAAGGGCAAGCCGATGATCACTGATCGTGATGACGACAGTGAGATGAACAATAAGTACGGCATGCACGTGGTATGGTGGTGTGGCGAAAGAAACCCGACTTACCTGCATCACGAGAACTTTATTTACTTTGAACCCGAAGAAGACCCTACTTTTCCCTTTATTTTCAGGCAGAGATACCCCAGGGAAAACAGCGTATGGGGTTACGGTGAAGCATGGTTTTTAAAGTCACCACAGATTGCCCTCAACAAAACTGCAGAATTAATCTTAGAAGGGCACATGCACTTTGCACTAGGGCAAACCTTCTACAAGCCGGGGGCAATCAGTCCAAAACAGGAAAAATTCTTAAGGCAGTACGGCACCCTGCCAAACATGTATTTTGCG
>PUKQ01000061.1 GCA_003550565.1 Syntrophomonadaceae bacterium | reverse complement strand
TGTGACTTTTCTCTTTATTTCCTTTTTTAAGGCTTTATTATTTTCATTTTATTTCTTAATTATTTCATCTTTTCCCTCCTGGAAAATGATATAGTTAAATCAAATTTTTTTGGGAGGGAAGTGAAAGAATCGTGCAGATCATTTACGAGGTAGAAATTACACTGATAGAGTACTACCGTAAGGGAACAGAAAACTGTTATCCAGTGATAGAAGTTTGTCCGAGTTGTTTCTCCCGACAGCCCCTTTTACGGCACGGGTTTTACTGGCGGTATGCGCTACTGCTGAAGCGGAGTTATTTGCTCCCCATCTTGAGATTGAAATGCCCCTGTTGTGAGCAAACCTTCTCCCTATTACCCGATTTTCTGCTCCCATTTTACCAAACGCCGGTTAAACTGATTTTGGAGTATTTGAAGCGGTACTGGCATGACCGAAGAACGGCCGTTTACTATCAGAGATTACAGTTTTACCGCCGCAGGTTTTTAAAAAACTTAAATTTGATGGAGGCATTCTTTAGAAAGTTGGGACACCGAGATATAATTCCACGAATGCTCAAAGGAAAAGCCATAAAGTTACTGGATATGGTCAACGCTTTCCCCAAAGCCGAGACCTTCGCAAGAAGGTACCATGATCATTTCCAGCAAAGCTTTATGGCAATTTAATTTTACTACACATTTCGGCTTTGGGGAAGTAATTTTTAAACCACATAACTTTTGCATGGATTTCCTTTTTGGGGAGAGTGTAATATGTTCTTAAGTGCCGATTATGGTCCTAATACACTACAGGGGAGGAAAAATCATGCAGGAAAAAGAGCGGGAAAGCATTGCGTTATTTCGCTATGGTCTCGTTGCGCCTCTTTTGAATCAGCAAGTTAGTTCCAAAAAGGACTACTTAGCCGAGATTTGCAGCCAGGTGCACCAGGTGCCTTATTATGGGGCCAAACAATACAACCCCAAAACCGTAGAAGAATGGATGCGCATCTACCAAAGAGAAGGGTTTGAGGGACTTAAACCTAAACAGCGTTCTGACCGAGGTAAAAGCCGCATCATCCCTGCGTTTCAGCAGGAAGCTATCTTGGAGTTAAGGCAGAAGCAACAGGAAATGCCAGTTACCATCTTTTATGAAGAATTGATTAAAAAAGGCATTATCATGCGCCGGGAATTTTCTTATTCCACTGTCTATCGTTTTCTTAAAAAACACGGGCTTTTGGGACAGCAGGAAAGAAAAGAGCCGGAGCGTAAAAGGTTTGCGTATGATACGGTAAACATGCTGTGGCAGGTGGATTGTTGGCATGGTCCTTACGTTAAATCTAACGGCAAAAAAGCTCCCACTTTTCTCCTTGGCTTTATTGATGATTGCACTCGGGTGGTCCCTGCAGCCCGCTTTTCTTTAACGGAAAAATCCCCAGACCTGATGCGAGTTTTTGAAGAGGCTCTTTTGAGACGGGGCATCCCCAGGATGGTTTACGCCGATAACGGCAAGATCTTCCGCTCGGACCAGTTCCACCTGGCCTGTGCCTCTTTGGGGATTACTTTGGCACATACCCGTCCCTATGATGCTGCCGCCAAAGGAAAAATTGAAAGGTTTTTCGGCAACGTTTCCCAGCGTTTCTTACCTCTTTTTTACCAAGAAGAGATCACTACCCTGCAAGGGCTCAACCAGTTTTTTGGCCAGTGGTTGGAACAAGAGTACCACCGCAAGGTCCACTCTGCTTTACAGATGACTCCTCTGGATAAATACCTCTCCCAGGCCAGCTCCGTAAAAATGATAGAGGATCCGGAAGCTTTAAGGCTGCTTTTTTTGAAACGTGAGCAACGCAAGGTCCGCCATGACGGGACCATTTCCCTAATGGGCAATCTTTTTGAAGTTCCCCCGGAATTTATTGGCCAAAAAATAGAAATTCGCTTCGATGAGGAGCTCAAACAGGTGTATGTATTTCACGAAGGCACAAAAGTAGCCGACGCTAAACCGGTAAACATGACCGATAATGCCAGGATTAAGCGGAACAAACCGGCGCTATCATTCAAAGATTTGGAGGGTGATGACTGATGTTTGAAGCCTACTATTCTCTAACCCACTCGCCTTTTTCTAAAGAAACCAGCACCGGTTTTGCTTCCAAAGGATTTTCAGAAGCCAAAGCCCGCCTGCAGTATCTGCAAAAAGTCAGGGGGATAGGAATGTTAACCGGCGAACCGGGAGCAGGAAAGACTTTCGTCTTAAGAAATTTTGCCAACGAACTCAATCCTTCACTGTTTAAGGTGATCTATTTTCCCCTATCTACCGGAACGGTGATGGATTCCTACCGGGGACTAGTCTCCGGATTAGGTGAAGAACCCCGTCATCGAAAAGTAGACTTGTTTGAACAGATCCAAGCACGAATAAGCGCCCTATTCAAGGATAAAAAGGTTACTCCAGTGTTTATCCTGGATGAAATGCATATGTCCCCCAGCAAAATGTTGATGGACCTGGGTTTAATCTTTAATTTCAAGATGGATTCCTATAATCCTTTTGTAATGATAATCGCAGGGTTGCCGCCTCTACAAAACCGCTTAAGTATGGCTAATGCCCAGTCGCTTAACCAGAGAATCGTTATGCGTTATGCTCTGGAGCCTTTAGAAAAAGAAGAAGTAAAAAACTATATTGGACATCATCTTCAAGAAGCCGGGGCTAAGCATCCGCTTTTTAACGATGAAGCCCTGGAGGCTATTGCCTCTCTTTCTCAAGGTTGGCCCAGAGTGATTAATAACTTGTGCGTGAACTGTTTGCTACTGGGGGCCCAGTCTCAAAAAGACTTGATCGATGAAGAGGTTGTGCGGCTGGCAGCAGCAGAAACAGGAATGTAAATAATTAGAACACAGATTTTCTCCAGTCAAACTTTATTTCAAACAAGGGGTGAGAACCATTAAAACACTCAGAGCAAACTTTACGTCATATGGTAAAGAAGAAAATGGCTTCTACGAAAATATACAGAAGATAATCAAGTGGCAGAAAAAGTATTGTTTCCCTTCCGGAGTAGAGGAACTTTTCCATTCACTCAACCACTGTGGAAAAGCAAATACCTATGAAGATGCCAGGGCGTTTTTCGTAGCTTATGTTCTTATAAGTGAGGGATACAAAGCAGAAGTAACATAAAAAATTACCTCTTATTTTACCTGGATTACCGTGATTATTTGAAAAAAAATAGCTTTAACCCTACGATAATTTGAACAATTGTCACATTACAGCTAACATGAGCCCTGATTTATTTTGAAATATTGAGGTAAAATTAATTTGAAAAGCGACAATTTATATAGTTGAGGATTTTTCTTTTTACTTATTCGCAAACTAATTGTTATGCTATCTTCACTCATTTGTTCACCCCCAAATCGAAGTAGCTAATTTATGATAGCCTTTTACGTTAGTAAGTGAACCGTTATTCTTGCAAACT
>PUKQ01000122.1 GCA_003550565.1 Syntrophomonadaceae bacterium | reverse complement strand
CCCTGTCCCAAAAAATACGTCTTCAGGGAAAAAGGAGCCACAGGAGCATTTTTGTATTCCATCCAAAGCGGTACTCGGCGCAATATCCCATCAGGGTCGGCGATCAAATTGATAAATCCCGAATGAGACACCTCTTTTAACTCGGCAAATGAATGACTCATCGCCGTTGAAGTGAAAAAACCGGGAATCTCACTATGTCGAAGTTCTGCCACTTCGGGGTAAACAACAGGCACCCTGCCCGCGGTAGAATCCACCAAAGCCCGATCCATTTCAGGTTCAGCAGAATACTCGGAAAAAATAATATCCATACCTACCACCCCGGCTTCGCCTTCATGGAATATTTCTAGAAGGTGGGCATGTACCTTGCGTTTCCAGGGGAAACTCCCCAGCTCTTCCAGGCATTTATCAGTTATACCCACAATGAGAATATCAGCGTCGGGTTCCCCTCTTTCCAGAGAGAGAAAAAAATCGTAACTTCTCCTTTCCAAATCTGCCAGAAGGTTATAATAAGCCATAATAGTGACAAAAATACCTACGGCACATCCCATAAGAATGTACTTCATCAGCAGATTCGTGTTTGTGCTTATCTTTGGCATATTCAGTTCCTCGTTCTTGGATGAAATAAAGGGATAATTTTCAAACCAAAACAGCCGTCAGATATAATGCCGCCACTAGGATAAAAATATGGAATACCTGGTCCACGATCACGAGAAGCCATTCTTCATTAGAACCGGTAATACGTTCTGTCCACCACCGGACCGGGCTCTTGCGATCTAAAACTAAATGAACAACAAATATAAGAATATAGGACAGGTAGTGCAGGCCGCCAAAAAACAGCGAAAATAATCCTATAAACAGGATATATATAAGGCTGTGTGAGAGGAGAGCTTTAAGATTTGAAACCTTTTGTAGGGCCATCCAACGGGTCTGGAAGAGAAAGTCCCCTGCCAGGTGGCCCAGGAGGAGCCAGACAAAGGGACTGATTAATGTTGCACCGTTTACGGGATCCATTTTCTATGTATTACTCCTTCGCTTACCCATAGTCCTTTTTTTAATGGACTAAATGATATTGTGTATTTACTTCAACAATGGTGTTTCAAATCCTTCATTTACTATTTAACAGAAACATCACCCCAAAGGCTCTCTTATTATATGGACTCTTATAATGTTTGCATTTTTTTTAATACTTGAAAACCCAGGCGACGATTTTTATTGATTGTTACGTTTTTATGTTAATGGTTTCTTTAATATGATGTCAAATTAACCCGCAAATAAGTCCTTTTCCTAATAAAACAAAGGTGGTGTGGGAGGAGGTTCTTGTGCGTTATCTATCAAGTAGGGATATGATTCATCTTCGTATATATTCCAAATAGTATCAAAGTTCCATTCATCAAATGTTTCGCGTTTTATCATCTCCTCCGATATTCTGCCCATCATACCGCTATCAGAACCGTCGCCAACACCATTTTGCATAAAAGATGTTTCAGTATTCCAATAGGAATTAGTAACCGATTCTGTTGTGTTAAAACCAATTAAGCCCCCGGCAATACTGCTCTCATCCTCATAATCTACATAACCGGCACTATAGGCATTTTCTACTGTCCCACTGTTAAATCCGATCACCCCCCCTAAATTACTTACTCCCACCACTTCTCCGGTACTGTAGGAATTTCGGATTTCTCCTCTATGCCCATTATCTCCGACCAGCCCCCCGATTGAACGGTTTCCATCTACACTGCCGGTACTGTAGGAATTTTCTATTATATTTTGATTAATCCCCACCAAACCACCTAAATTGTCATGATAACCATATACAAAACCACCGCTGTGAGAATTTTGAATGGTTCCATTGTTAATTCCTACCAACCCCCCAACACCCTCATTATGAGAACCAAAAACAGTGGCGTAGCTGTAAGAATTTCGAATCGTGCCCTCATTTCTGCCAACCAAACCACCTACGCCTCCATAAGTATTCCCGTCTACATTCCCGGTACTATGGGAGTTTTGAATTAGTCCATTATTCCATCCAACTAAGCCACCTACATTTTCAAAACCATATATTTCAATTCCCTCTAACATGACATTTTTGATTTCCGCAACAAATCCTGTCGTAGCAAATATACCTATATACTCACCTTCTAAGCGCTCCATATATAGATCACAGATAGAATAATTCATGCCATCAAAACTGCCAGTAAATGGTGCTAAATCACTGCCAATTGGTTCCCAGCCCATACCATCATTGGCATCGTAAAAAGCAAGCTCATAAAAACCGTTTGCTTCTGCACAAAGGTCATTTTTCAACTGAAAATAGGTGCCTTCCCTGTAATTATCACCACCTTCAACACCATATTCCCTAACCTTATCAAAATGATACCAATCTTCAATCTCATAAGGACTCTCTTCACTGCCATCTCCACCGGCAAAGACAGCTTCACCTTCTACATCAAGAGTTATTAATGCGGGTTCAGGTATTCCATTAACAGTAACAGTCAATTCATGGGTTGCTACCTCATTTAATGTGATATTGACTAATGCCGCACTTTGATCATCAAAAAGTGCAATACCGTCAAATACGTTGCCCTCTATATCGCTATCTATGGTTACATAAACTTCTCCGGTTATCTCATCTCCATTCTGATCCCGGGCATTACCAAGGAACAAATTAAAGGCCTCTCCCGCAGTTATGGGGGGAGGGGGCGGGACCACATCAAATCCGGCCTGGTCTTCCAAAAAACCGGCAGTCAAATTTACATCTTCCGCGGGCATAGTAAAAGTGGTAACAAGCGCAGGTTCATCACCTATAATGCCACCGGTAGCCGACCAGCCTGCAAATACATATCCCTCATCGGGTATGGCTTCTATACCTATGACATCTCCCTCGCTTAACTCCAGGATACCACTTGGATGAGTTGAACCGCCTTCAGTTGGCTCAAAAGTCAAAATATATTTTATATCCTCTTCGTAGGTAGCCATCACCGTCAAGCTTTCTGTGACCCTCTCAAAGTCAGTGTCCCAACCGGTAAAGACATACCCCTCACGCACAGGATCTGCAGGAGCTGTAGCAGAGCTGCCATGCTCCACAATCTCTTCTTTAAGCTCGGTACCGTCATAGTCAACAAAAGTTACCGTATATTCGTTGATGGCAAAGCGGGCAGTAACATCAATATCCGCAGTCACCCCGGTATCCTGGCGTACTGCCGTTTCCACATCATCGCTCCAACCAACAAAATGATAACCTTCTAGAGAAACCGCCCTTACTTCCGTGCCATCAGAACCGTGATCTACAACCTGAGTTTTTTCCCCTTCAATGGAACCGTTAGCCCCGGCAGTGTAGCTCAGGGTGAACTGCTTTATCTGATAGGTAGCCGTCACTGTCAAGCTTTCTGTGACCCTCTCAAAGTCAGTGTCCCAACCGGTAAAGACATACCCCTCACGCACAGGATCTGCAGGAGCTGTAGCAGAGCTGCCATGCTCCACAATCTCT
>PUKQ01000039.1 GCA_003550565.1 Syntrophomonadaceae bacterium | reverse complement strand
CCGTTGGATTAAACCCTTCCAGCTTTGCATAAAGTGATATATGCGGTTTAGGGTTTAACTTATTAATCCTGACAAGCGGAGTATGGCCAATGGCATCAAGAATGTTATCATACACGTGTATTGATCCTCCCGGTCAATGTTCATAAACATAATTCCCCCTTAAAAAGGGGCACCTGACAATTTATAATAACACATTACAGCTGTAAAGAGCATTAACATTAAAGGGTTTCGCTCAATTAATATAATTAGTCTATTTTGACCGATCCAAAAAAAATGATGCAAGCTTCATTTTAATTATAATCTGGCTATTCTGTCTATAATATTCCCTCTATAATATGGAACTAATCACCTTTTTATGATATTATAATAATGAGTACAAAATATGTTAATTTATTCTATTAATGGCATTTATTAAGTTAAGGCTTGCTTAATTACTTACCCGTGTTCCATTTAATTTGGTAAGAAGTCCAGCAGCCTCAGGTTGATCCTCGGGTACTACCCATGGCATTACCACCGGAAAAGGTAAAGCAGCAGCTCTATTGCATCGTTTTGTTCTTGCAGATGCTTTATAAGCATTTTCATTGTTTGTGTGATCAGGCCTTTATGGTAAATCAATTAATAAGCTTTTTTCTGCCTGCGTAGCAAATAAATAATACATAAGAAGGAGAGATACATGTCGCACAAATGGTTCATCCTTAAAGACCGGGAGAAAGAAGGACCCTATAACTGGGAGCATTTGAAGGGCAAAGTAGTGGATGGTGAGCTCAATAAAAGCGATTATGTCGGGACAGAAGGCATGGAAGATTGGGCTGCCGCCTCAAGCATTCCCGATTTATTCCCCACTGCTGCACCTCCCCCGCCAGTTCAGGATCCCGGGGCGGCAACCAGGGATCTGCCCCCAATCCAGAACCAGCCCCAGGCAAAGAAAAAGAATGGTAAAAAGATTGCTTTTATCATTGTAACTTCCTTACTAGTACTGTTCGTAGTGATCGGCACCATTGCCGTGTATACTGCTCGATCCGCCCTTCAGAACTCAAAAATATATCTCGAAGCAACAAGCATTCTGGAAGATAGTGCTGAAGCTGCCGAAATCCTGGGCGCCCCTGTAGAGGTTGGCAGCGAGGTAAACGGCAGAATTAATGTTTCTAATACTGAAGGTCAGGCAGATATGATCATACCAATCTCTGGGCCGAAAAAAAATGGTGAGTTAAAGGCGTTGGGTTACATGACCGGGGGAGAATGGCACTTAAGCTTACTCCTTCTTAGAACAGAGGATGGCCAGCTACTTGACTTGCTGGCTGCTGATGATGAATCCGGAGAAGAAGTAGCTACCCGCCTGGAAGATGATGAGTCAATCAAAAAAGAAGCAGAGATGCTAAATTTTAGTTCTTCAAAATACGGCTTTGAGATTGACTATCCTTCCTACTGGACTCTTGTAACTACTGACGATGAGGAATCCTTTGACGTAATCATTTCAGCACCATTGCTGGAGGGAGACCTGGTGAATATATTCCAGATATACCCGATAGCAAAAGCGAGCGCCGGAGGCCTTTACAACAACTTAGACGAACTATATGAGGATTTAAAAAGAATAAATCATGAACGGCTTGATAAAGAAAACGAGCAGGTTCTCGAGGAAATATATGAAGATAACCTGGAATGGATCATAGATGAAATCTCATACAACTCTTCGGTCTATACCGCTGTTTTTACCTTAGAGGGCGTTGAATATGTTGCATTGGCCCTGCTGCTCGATCGGGATGATGATTTATTCTATCATATACAATATCTGGAACCACGTGATCCTCCTGATGATTTTGTTGATTACCTGGAGGTAATGCTCGAATCCTTCCGCTTCATTGAAATGGACTATGGACAGCATAAAATATAATATTGGAGGATGATTATGTCAACAAAATGGTTTATGAAAACAAAAGGCGGCGAATACGGCCCTTACACCTGGGAGCAGCTTCTAGGGTATGCCCGGGAAGGCCGGATATTGAGAGATGACCTGGTAAAAAATGAAACCATGAATGATTGGGCTACAGCTTCTCAGCAGGAAGGATTGTTTGAAGATACAAGTGGAAAAACCGCTCCTCCCCCTCCACCTCAAAGCCAGGGGGCAGCACCAACAACGATGGAAACAAAGCAAGCTGGTGCAGATCAGATGCAAAGCAAGAAGAAAAGAAGCCCCCTTAAGACCCTGGCCATTATCTTGGGAGCAATAGTTGGAATTGGGATCATCGGGGTCATCGCAATTATAGCTACCACACCATCTGGCCCGGTTGAAGTAGGAAATGTCCAGGTATCCTCAGAAATAAACGAAGAAGAAGCCACAGCGGTTAACCCTACTAATACTTTTGAGGAGAATCCGGAAACTATATATATAAGCATGGATGTATACAATGCACCGCCGGATTCAACGCTATCCATAAAATGGTTTTTTCTGGAAGATGATATAGAGTTTGGAGAAAATACAGCAAATATTGATCACATTGGCGATTCACAATTATACTTTGCTCATAAACCTGACCTTTATTGGCCTCCCGGATCTTACCGGGCCGAGATAAGTTCAAACGAAAGTGATGAAATACTTGCTACTACCGATTTTACAGTAGAATGGAGCCAGGCTGTATATGAAATAATATTTCCCGGCAGGCAATCATACTTTCACCAGGACTTTGCTGTCGCTTATCCCCCGGGTTGGACTTATGAAGAACTTGGTAACAAGATTGCGTTCTATGGAATTGAAGGAACGCCTGAATATGATTTAACTATTGAAATCCAGGTTATAACTGCGCAATATCCTGAGGACAATTATAAAGACCTGGAGATGATAACCGCAGAACATATTCTGGATCTTAAATCATATGACGGTAATATAATTGATCAAAGTTCAGGTCTTGTTTATGAATTCCATAATACTGAACTGCCAATAAGTATGTTTACTGCAGATTATAATTTTGATGGTATTCAACTAAAAGAATGGACAGCTCTTGTCAAAGGAAATGAAGAAAAAATTATCGAATTTATCTACACAGCTCCTGTTGATTCTTTTGACAATTATACCCATACCGCTGTGGAAATGTTTGACACATTGATACAGTTCTAAAGTTACTAAACGGGTCAGGTCTTGGAATATTATATTTCAAAGCCTGACCTGCTTATGGAATTTTAGATCATCTCACCCGTAAATTTCATGGCAAACTAAATCATAACTCCGGAGAGGATACTGCGATGGTTATTATTATAGATCCAGGCCTGTAAAACCTGCGGGCAGGTTTTACAGGCTCTTTGCCCCGCTAAATGATTTGAGCATGAGCTGCCTGTGCTAATAACAACTTTTTAGCGATTCCCCCTTAACAGCTTATTCTGTCAAAAATTATGTCGAAAATGTTTGACACTTTTACCCGCCATTGCTATAATCTTATCGCACTGCTCATGTTGCAGCTTCACCAAAAATACAATTGAAAACAAGTGGGGTTAAAATGG
>PUKQ01000075.1 GCA_003550565.1 Syntrophomonadaceae bacterium | reverse complement strand
GGGAAACTGCCACGGAGATAGCGGAAACATTTTTTACTCAACCGGAAATAGCGACCATGGCTACGGGATTGGAGTTTCCCGATGCTTTAAGTGGTGGTGTTTTTGCCGCCCTAAATGAAGCACCGGTCCTTTTGACCGGGACCGATGAACTACCCGATTGGCCCCGTGATTATATTACGGAAGAAGAGTTGCTAAAAATATGGATATTTGGAGGAGAAGTGGCAGTTTCCGGTGAAGTGGAGGCAGAAGTAAAAGAAATATTGGAATAATCAGGGGTTGCTTAGGAGAAAATAGGTGGGAATATTAAGTGCCCCGGGCAAATTTAATACCCGGGGCACTTAATTAAATAAACAAACTAATTAAGTTGTGTGGACAAATACAGATTTTGGCTTTCCCATGATTATTAATATTTATATGATAAATCTATAATTGGCATTATAGAGGCGAAACACTGTTTGACATTAGCAGTTCTTGTTGTTAATATTAAATTATAATTTGAGCATCTAACGCATTTTATTTTTGTTTCACCTAACAGCCACTTCTTAAACTTATCATTATGAGAGGGGATTTTAATTAGCATGCAAGTTATTTTTGGAAAGTCCGTATGTAGGTGGTTGATTTTCTGCCTGGTTTTTTCTCTTCTCTTTTATTTTTTCCTTCAGCCTCCTACGAAAACAACCGCAGATCCATCTGCGCAAGTTACCATAGGTGAAATAAAAGGTCATGTTGGCGATGAGGTAAAGGTACCGGTAAAAATTGAAAATGCTCAAGATTTAGCCGGTGGGAAAGTGGTTGTTTCTTATGATCCTCAAGTAATAGAACTTTCTAAAGAAAATGGAATTATTAAAGGAGAAGTTTTAGAAAAAGCAAACCTAATTCGCAACCCTGATTATTCTGAAAACAGCCTGGCGTTTGTTTGGGCAGGCACAAGGCCTTTAGAAGAAAGCGGTACTTTAGCGGAGCTAACTTTTTATTTGCAAAAAACGGGCGAATCTTCTTTGCAACTTGAAGAAATAGATCTTTCCGATACAGAAGGGAGAAGTATTTCCGCGGAGGGGAAAGACGGAAGCCTGCGCGTTTTCGAAAGAGATGAAGAAGTTCCTGACCCCGACGTCGATCCGGAAGATGACCCTGTTGAGAATGGGGTGGAACCCGATCCGGAAGCTGATCCTGAAGTAGATGAAAGAGAGGACGAAGTAACTGATCCTGATGAGGAGGTTGAACCGGCAGAGCCGGATGTGGAAATTGATCTGCCCGAAGAAACTTTATTAAGGATAGAAGATGCCCGGGGAGCGTTGGGTGAAACTGTGCCCGTGGCTATTGTATTAGCAACGCCGGAGGAAATAGCCGGGGGTATGCTGGTGATTTCTTATGAGCCGGAAATGGTAGAGCCTCTGGAATTTTCTAATAACCTTCCGGAAGGTTATTTTATGGAGTATAATCTTGCTTATACAGAAGACAGCCTTTCTGTTGCTTGGTTTGGCATAGAGGAAAGTTTAACTGCCGAGAAGGTAATTGCAAATATTTCTTTTCAGCTAAATGAAGAGGGGGAAAGCCTCCTTGAGGTTAAGAAATTACAATTATTGGATGCTGAAGGCGATGAAGTTTCCGTGCAAACGGTAGATGGTACTCTTATATGCGGGGACGAGGGTGTTCAAATCTTCGGCATTAATATTATTTATTTAATCATTGCCCTGGTTGTGATTGCAATTTTGGCCTTCTATTTGTTTTGGGAGTTCAAAAAAAAGAAAAATAAAAGTAGAGTGTTAGATAAGGGAGGCGAACCTGGTGAAGGATAAAGTATTTTTGTTATTAATTTTTACCTTGCTTTTAGGGGTGTTGGCGTTTAGTGTGTCTGCCGATGAAGATATTGCCCGTATTTATACTGATCCGGCAGAAATTTCCGGGGAGGCGGGTGATACCGTAGAGGTAGAAATTCGCGCCGATGATGTACATGAGGACGGCGTGGCGGGTGGATCGATGATCATAACTTTTGACCAGGAGGTATTAGAGGTAAAAGAAATTGACCGCGAAAATGGCTTGATCTGTCCCAAAGATGATTGGATTTCCGCGGAAAACCCGGGTCATGAAGATGGACTTTATTTGGGGTTTGGTAATGCGGAAAAAGCTTTTTATGATTCCGGATTTTTGTACAGGGTTGAATTCGAGTTTCTGCAAGATGGTGACCAGAATTTTGGGGTAACCAATGTAGACTTGATAGAGGGTTATAAAGCGCAGGTTACCTTTCAGGAGTTAAACGACTTGGGTGGGGTGGAAATAACAGTTTATGAAGATGAAGAATATAGCGAGCAGGTGGGCGAGCCGGTAACTACAGATGTGACGGGTGCAGCGGTCAAGAGGCTAGAAGATGGCGATTACTGGTTCATAGCATCCAGGGTTGGCTTTTATACGGAAGAAGGAAGCTTTGAAGTTGATGGTGAAGATATAACAGTGGAATTCGAGCTGGAAAGACTTCCTCCGCTACCGCCTCCTGAAGAAAAAGTAGAGGTAACCTTCCGGGAATTAAATCAATTAGAAGGTGTAGAGATTGAGGTTTATAAAGATGAGGAATTTGAGGAACAGGTGGGTGAATCAGTAGCGACTGATGAAACCGGAGAAGCCAAGAAAGATTTGGAAGATGGCAATTACTGGTTTGCAGCTTCCAAATTCGGTTATCATCCCCATGAAAAGGAATTTGAAATAACCGGTGAGGCAAAGACATTAGAATTTGCGTTAGAAGAAGAGTTTGATGTGTATGTTAACCGTCTGGGTGGCGTGAACCGCTATGATACGTCCGGCAAAATTGCACAATATGCCTATAAACCGGAGGATTACCCGGAAGGCGCCGATACTGTCATTATTACCGAGGGTTTGGCATTTGCAGACGGCTTGGCCGGCAGTGTATTGGCAGCTTATTTAGATGCCCCTATTTTGATGACAGCCACCGAGGAACTGCGCGAGGAGACTGAAAGCGCCATAGACTTCCTGGAGCCGGATGCAGCCATAATTTTGGGCGGCGAAGCTGCAATTTCCGGAGAGGTTGAGGATGCTCTGGAAGATCATGATTTAGAAGTGGACCGGATTGCCGGTGTGACCCGCCACGATACTGCCCAATTGATTGCCAGGTATATCGCTGCTGCGGAGGAAGAGGCAGCCGGTGGTGAGATTGAGGAGGCAGACGTATTTGATAGTGTATTTATAGTAAACGGAGCGGCGCCGGCTGACTCCCTGATTATTTCCCCGGAAGCGGCGCGCAGTGGAGTGCCTATTTTGCAGGTGCGTGCGGGTGATATTCCTGAAGTCACCGAAGGTGCCCTTGTGGATCTGGGCATAGAGAATGCGCATATTATCGGCGGCGATGCCGTAGTAGAAGATGTCGTGGAAGATGAACTGGAAGATCTTTTAGAGGGAGAAGTAAACAGGACCTGGGGATTGGGCCGTTTTGAAACCAGTGCAGCGGTGGCCGAAGAGTTCTTCCCCGCGCCGGAGAACGTAG
>PUKQ01000247.1 GCA_003550565.1 Syntrophomonadaceae bacterium | reverse complement strand
GATCCTCTTCCTTAAAGGGAACTGGTGTGAATTTTGGATATGCGCATATAGTCCCCAAAGCGGTATATTTTTCAACCCCTGCCTTACGAGCTTCTTCCATCATGTGAGTACTCATCAATATGTTGTCATAATATAGGTCAGCAGGATGTTCTTGATTATAACCTATTCCACCAACATTCGCTGCTAAGTGGATTACGATGTCTTTTCCTTCACAAATTTCTGCACAATTCTCTTTCCATCTTAAATCATATTCACTCGAACGAGGTATAATTATTTGCTCTTCTTTGGCACCTCTTTCCAATAACTTGTCATAGACATGAGAACCTAGAAAACCTGCTCCGCCTGTCAATACTATTTCTTTATTTTCCCAATCCATTCTTTCACCTCTATTTTTTTAATTTAAAAGCGATTGAATCATTCTAATAGCTTCCTTAGAACCATCATCTTTGAACCTTTTAGGAACGTTTTGATAAAAATCATATTTTCCATCAAAAATTTTCCGAACTTTTTCAACATACTTACCATTTATCAAATCATTCCTACTAACTTCCTCTCCAATTCCTAATTCAATTAATTTTTCCATTCCCTTTTCATCTTCTAAGATGTTTCTCTTTGCCAAAATCATTGGAGTTCTACTTCTAATACCTTCAGAAACTACTCCGTATCCAAATTTAGATATTATGAGATCACAGGCTCCAATATAATCCTGACTTTCAGTTTCATCTTCAGGTATAATATAGTCAGGATTGTCTATCAGATTATATCCTGAGGAAACCAATACACTATAATCTTCTCTTAATTCATCTGGGAATTGAATTTCACTTTTTCTGTTGTTAAAATAAGATTTCCCAACACCAAAGTAAATTATAATTTCATTTTCACTAGCTCCCATTTCTTCTCTTACAGTTTGGTAATTCTTGTTATTCTCCCTAGAAATCAATCCAATCTTTTGCCTTCTGTTAAAAGGATCTAAATCAGTCTCAAGAGGCAAAATCAAACCAATATTAGCTTTTTGATAAGCTTTCTTCAATTTTTTTAGTTTCTCTATTTCTTTAAATATATCTTCATAAATTTCATACCAAGTAAAATTGGATATACCAATAGAGGGGATTCCTAATTCATCACTAACAATAAAGGGTTGAGGTGCGATATCTGAAATCACTAAATCAATTTTCCTAGATTTGCAAAATTCTTTTTCCTTAAATATATAAGATTCCCAAGTAGATTGCCAGTTTTTATACCTGTTTTCTATTTTTTTAGGGTTTATTTCAATATTTTCATCGGATACATATCCAAAATCATTTTTTACTCTTTGAAATTTAATTTCGGAATTATTAATTAGAGAATTTCTCAAAAACTTCAAAGGATATGAAGATTTAACATAAATTTCTATGTTTTTTAACTTCTCTATTAACTTCCTAATCAACGCAACACTCCTAGAAGCGTGACCATATCCATGATCAGAGATATAATAGGCAATTCGCTTCATCTTACCTTCTCAACTCAGCCAAGGTAGTCTAAGCCGACTTGCCCTTTATTTTCAAGCAACTTCATATCTGCATCCACCATTATATTTACTAATTTTTCAAAATCGGTTTCATGTTCCCATGCAATTTCTTTTTTAGCTTTACTTGGATCACCCAATAAATAGTCAACTTCGGCTGGCCTGAAATAGCGTTCGTCAACTTCCACTAAAACATCTCCTGTGTCTGCATCGATTCCCTTTTCATTTACTCCTTTACCTTCCCATTCTATTTCATACCCTGCTCTTTTAAAAGCTATTTCTACAAATTCCCTCACACTATGAGCCTCACCTGTAGCTGCAACAAGATCTACGGGTTTTCCATTTTGCAACATTTTCCACATGGCTTCGACATACTCAGGGGCATAACCCCAATCCCTTTTAGCATTCAAATTACCAAGATAGATCTTATCTTGAATACTAGCATCTATACGAGCAACCGCTCTAGTGATTTTTCTTGTAACGAACCTTTTTGCTCTTCTTGGTGATTCGTGATTGAACAAAATACCATTACAAGCAAATATATCATAAGATTCTCTATAATTAACTGTAATCCAGTAGGCATACATTTTTGATACAGCATAAGGGCTCCTTGGATGAAATGGTGTTTCTTCGTTTTGAGGGAATTCTTCTGCTTTACCAAATAGTTCACTAGTAGAAGCTTGATAAAATTTAGTATCTAGTTCTTTTTTCTTAATTGCGTCAAGCAATCTAAGTGTTCCTAAAGCGTTCACATCGCTTGTATATTCTGGCTGTTTAAATGACACGCTAACATGACTTTGTGCAGCTAGATTGTAAATCTCATCTGGTTCAATCTCCTCAATTAACCTGCTTATATTGCTTGCATCAGTAAGTTCACCATAATGAAGGTAAAGATGTTGATTTTTCACGTGTGGATCCTGATAGATATCATCAATCCTTTGGGTATTAAAAGTCGAAGCTCTTCTAATTGTACCATGTACTTCATATCCTTTGTCTAAAAGAAATTCAGCCAGATACGACCCATCTTGCCCAGTTATTCCTGTTATGAATGCTTTCTTCATCTTTTTCCTCCAATTTCATTTATACAATATCATACAAATTTATTTTCCATCTATTATTCTCAAAATGAGTTTCAAAGTTCTTTTTACTATCTCCGACAACTTTCCACATTAAAGTCTGATAACGTATGTTGGTCCAGTTTTTATTATCTAAATTCGAGATTATAAGTACAGAATCAAGGTCCTTTTTCTCACAAATATTCTCAATGAGATTAAGTAAAAAATTTTTAACATTCTTGTCTTTATAAAGTAGTTCAAGAACCCAAATCTCTTTTAAATCACTCCCATCCCTTAACCCCAATACAGTAAACCCCACTATCTTACTATTTTTTCTAACCAATAATATATCAGTGATTTTGGGATATCCCAATAAATGTTCAAGATCTTTTTTCTCTCTCCTAAAGGACACATCATAATTAGTAATAGAATTATCATAAAGAGATAATATCTTGTCTTTTTCATCACTACTTAAATTATCTTTCAAATCTACTGAGAAGTCTCTAAATTTTTTATCTGTAAATTCCATCTTTTTAGGAGATTTAGGTCCTATCCTAATTTCCCCTTTCAATAACAAATTAATTGATTCCTTAAGCAGGTCCCCGATATCAATATTTGCATCTATTTGCTCAATCAACCTTTTTACCGCAAAATTCGAAAAATTAAAAAAAAGGTTAAATATTCCTTCCTTGTTTTCCAGTCCTACAAGTTCCCCGAGATTTAATTTTCCGTCACTAAAAACCAAATCAATTTTTTTCCCGATAGTCCTACAAAGTTTTTTAAGAACCGGTTTATCTTCAAGAGCTAATCCACCATATTCTTTCATAACTTTGGCTGGGGAAAGAATCAACATATGTAAGGGCAAAACTTTATGTCCCCATCCTCTTTTTTTATTTACTTTAAAATCAAAAAGAATGTTTTTGATGTGTTTTATGGTTTTTTTT
>PUKQ01000051.1 GCA_003550565.1 Syntrophomonadaceae bacterium | reverse complement strand
TGATGATATGAGCTATACAGATATGCATGAAGCGGTTAAGAAAGTATCACCAAAAGGAGGCGAGTTGCTCATGACTATTGCGGAGAAGCTTAGAAATGAAGGCAGAGAAGAAGGCAGAGAAGAAGGCTTAGAAATGGCTCTTACTGCACTACAAGCTTTTCGCGAAGGCAAGGATTTCGAAGAAGTCATGAAGCTGACCGGACTGGAACGCGACAAGCTCTTAAAAATACAAGAGCAGGCCTTTAAATAGTTGATATTTGTGTAAATCATCCAGCTATATTTATGAAGCGGCGCAGTTTTACGCCGCTTTCTTAATAGGTTTTTCTTGCTTTCACGAAAAAAATGTCACCAACCCCGCCCCCCCAGACAATCGACAATCCACCCCCCTCCCAAAAGTCCCCCGTTTATTTATTGGCAGGTAGGATTTCAACCTTCCAGGTAGAAGTATAATAATTACCTTGAATGAGCAGGTATATGCTTATATAAGAAGAGAAGAGGGAGAATTACCAATGGATAAAGCCAGGGTGAAAACAATCAAAAAAACATCTAATAACGAGGAAGAGTTTGGAGTAGAAACATCTGAGTTTATAAAGAGCCTATCTGGACTAACACCTAACCAGCGAAGTATGGTGATAGCGAATAAACTACTTGAGGAAATTTTATCACTTAAAAAAATCCTGCTTAGGATTGAACGTGAAATTACAGGGGGGTCTGACCCCGAAAGGGAGAAATTGGAATACCGCCAGGGCTTTTAGCTTCCGAGCGGCAGCGACAACCTCAGAACTGCATCATCCAGAAAAAGATGTTTTGATTGAAAAGAGGGATTAAAATGGCTAATCAGGCCCCTGAACAAGAAGCCAGGGACAATATTGATGCAATGTTAGCTGAGGCCGGTTGGGCGGTGCAATCTAAAGGTCAAATAAATCTCTCAGCAGCAAAAGGGGTTGCTGTTCGAGAATACCAAACAAACCTGGGGCCGGCTGATTATGTTTTGTTTGTCGATAGTAAACCAGTCGGTGTTATTGAAGCTAAAAAAGAAGATGAAGGCCAAAGGCTTTTAGCAGCTGAAGATCAATCATCGGACTATGCCAGGGCAAAATTAAAGTACAACCTCAACAATGAACCCCTTCCCTTTGTTTATGAAAGCACCGGGCTACTAACCAGGTTTACTGATTACCGTGACCCCAAACCGCGTTCAAGGCCTGTGTTTCATTTCCATCAGCCTTCAACCCTGCAGGAATGGTTCAACCAGGGGTCCCCTTTGCGCGAACGCTTACAACATCTCCCCGCACTAAAAAACGACGGGTTGCGCCCGGCTCAAATAACAGCAATCGGAAACTTAGAAAAATCATTTAAAAATAACCGGCCCAAAGCGCTCATCCAGATGGCCACCGGGGCAGGCAAAACTTATACAGCCTGCACTTTTGTTTACCGGTTACTAAAGTTTGCTGATGCCAAAAGAATACTCTTTATCGTTGATACCAAAAATTTAGGCGAGCAGGCAGAGCAGGAATTTTTACAATATATACCCCAGGATGATAACCGAAAGTTTACCGAACTATATAACGTGCAGCGCTTGAATTCAAGCTATATCGCCACCGACAGCCAGGTTTGCATTTCCACTATCCAAAGGCTTTATTCCATCTTAAAAGGAGAAGAACTGGACGAGAGCTTAGAAACAGAAAACCCGCACGAAAAGAGCTGGCAGTGGCAAAAAAAAGAACCCCTGCCGGTTGAATATTCGGCTAAGTACCCCATTGAGCAGTTCGATTTCATTATCATCGATGAGTGTCACCGCTCAATCTATAACCTGTGGAAGCAAGTGCTCGATTACTTCGACGCTTTTCTTATCGGTCTCACCGCCACCCCGGATAAAAGGACCTTTGGCTTCTTCAATGAAAACGTGGTTAGTGAATACAGCTATGAAGATTCAGTTGCCGACGGGGTTAACGTGCCCTATGATGTTTTTACCATCGAAACAGAAATTACCCAAAAAGGGGCAAAGATTAAAGCCAGGGAATACGTGGACAAGCGAGAAAAACTCACCCGGGAAAAAAGGTGGGAACGCCTCGATGAAGATTACGAGTATACAGCAGGCAAACTGGATAAAGATGTAGTAAACCCAAGCCAGATCAGAAATATTATCAGAGCCTACAAAGAGGCGCTGCCATCTATCTTCCCGGACCGTATTGATGAAAAAGGCGAATTTGAAGTCCCGAAAACCCTCGTTTTTGCCAAAACAGACAGCCATGCGGATGATATCATCCAGATAATCAGGGAAGAGTTTGATGAAGGCAACGAATTCTGCAAAAAAGTTACCTACAAAACTGATGATAATCCGAAGTCGGTATTAAACCGCTTCAGAAACTCATGGGCACCGCGGATTGCAGTAACTGTGGATATGATCGCCACGGGAACCGATGTCAGGCCGCTTGAAGTGCTCCTTTTCATGCGGGACGTTAAAAGTATAAACTATTTTGAGCAGATGAAAGGCCGGGGAACCCGGACCATTAATTATGATGACTTAAAAAGGGTAACCCGCAACGCGAAGCATACCAAGACAAACTTTATAATCATCGATGCCATCGGAGTAACCAAATCCCAAAAAACAGACAGCCGCCCGCTGGAGCGAAAGCCGGGCACACCGCTAAAAGATCTTTTAGAGGCGGTAGCGATGGGCCTGCAAGATGAAGATTTGTTTGCCTCCCTGGCAAACCGGTTGACCCGCCTGGAAAAACAGCTTACAGAAGATGAAAAAGCAAAGTTTACCCGGTTAAGCGGCGGCAAAAGCATGACATCAGTCGTCAAAGGCTTACTAAACGCCCACGACCCGGACCTGATAGAAACAAAAACAAAAGATTTAATCAGTGAAATACCCGATGCGCATCGCTCCCCGGTAAAAGAAGAGGAGTGTGCCAAAAAGGCCCAGGATGAATTAGCAGCCACTGCAGCGCAACCCTTTACCGGGGAACTAAACGAGTACATTGAAAACGTTAGAAAAGTCCATGAGCAAATTATCGATACTGTAAACCCGGATAAGGTACTTCGCGCGGAGTGGGATAGTTTTACCAAAGAGTCAGCAGAAGCAGTGGTAGAAGATTTTAAAGAGTACCTCAAAGCCAATAAAGATGAAATCACAGCCTTAAGTATCTTTTATGACCAGCCTTACCGCAGAAGAGAGCTTACCTTTAACTTGATTAAAGAGGTCCTGGAAAAACTGAAAGTGGAAAAACCAGCGCTTGCCCCGCATTATGTATGGGCTGCCTACGCCCAGTTAGAACCGGTAAAAGGTAACAGCCCTAAAAATGAATTAGTAGCGCTGGTCTCGCTGATTCGCAGAATTACCGGCATCGACCAGCAGCTCACTCCCTATAACAATATAGTTGACCGGAATTTTCAGAAGTGGGTTTTTGGCAAGCAGGCAGGCACATTGAAGTTTAATGAAGAACAGATGGAATGGTTAAGGATGATCAAAGATCATATCGCGACCAGTTTTCATGTGGAATTAGAT
>PUKQ01000182.1 GCA_003550565.1 Syntrophomonadaceae bacterium | reverse complement strand
TGGGACAATCCAGAAAGTCGTTAATCTTTGTCGAGTCAATTACTTCAATTGCGTTCATCCTTATTTCTCCTTTTCGTTAAATCCTGGATACCAGGAGTCATAGATTTTTCTGGCACTACCACAATTTTTACATGTCAGCATAACCACATCCTGTTCTGGAATAGTTTCTTGATTACCTATTGTGACTGGAGATCGCCGATGCATTACTTCAATAAAGCTTGGCTCTTCTCTATTTCTAGGTAAACTAAATCCACATTTAGTACAGATTATTTCGATGGTCATTCCGTTTCTCCTATAATTAACCTTCGTTCCGCATAGGTGAATGTGTTGGGCCTGAAAATCAACAAATTAAGTCTGCCGTGTTTAACTGCGAAAATCGAGCAGGCAATGCTAGTCATTACCGTAAGACCGGTTAATAAAATGTAATCATCCGGGCTGCTGTCCTTAAGGATTTCGTTAAACTGGCGGTAAATCTTGTTTGTAGCATAGCGGTTAATCGACCCTTCGGATAGGTATACTATGTTTCCATACTTTTCCGCCTCCGTATAATCGTGCGAGGCACGGTTTATTATGTAGACGTTAGGCATTAGTTTGACCTCCTTCAACTCCAGGATAAATCTCTTTCATCTAACTATCCTCCTCAATGCTTACGAAAATAGGAAATCGTGGACACTTACGGCCAGGAGTTAGATGCTGATATTCGATAGTGCAATTATAGCCGGGGAGGGATTCTTTGTTGAGCCATAGTTCACGCCTCTGCTGGTCGGTGAAACCACTTCCAACACTAAACTCTGTGCCGTCATCGCTGGTGCATATAAGTGCGCCGAGCCGGTCTTTGGGAAAACCGTTTTTGTCAACTTCCTGTTTGTATCCTACGATTTGATAAGTGTCAGTTTTTGTAGGTTTAAATTTCATCATATAAGTTGAACGCTTCCTCATGTAAGGTGCGTCTGTGTGGCGGACTATGATGCCCTCATAGCCCGTGTTTAGATATTCCTGATAACAGTTCAAAATATCCTGGAATGTTTCACAGATGGCGTGGGGAACTATTTGAATAACATCAGTTTTTTCAAATCTTTGTGCCAAACTGTTCAACTCAACAGAGCGAATCATCTGAGGTGTGTCCTCCAGAATAAGGTCAAAGACGTGGAATTGAACTTGGGAATGTGCCAGGTGGAGGTTTGTAGTACGACTGGTTACACTGTAAATATCCTCAAATGACCAGCCGTGGACGTAAAGTTCACCGTCCAACTCCACGTCAAGATAGTGGTAATTGTTTAGGTAGTCCAAGATGTGGGGAACGCTGAAAATAACTTCTTCAGTGCTCGAGAATAAAACGTACCCGTTTTCCAAACGAACGGCACGACAACGGATGCCATCCAGTTTGGGTTGAACTATGTATGGCGGAGACCATTTCATTAGGCGTTTTTCTTCAAAGGGGTACGCCAACTGAACCCCTTCCCTTTTTTTCCTTTCGTACATGAGTTTGTCCTTTTAGTTTTGAGTGATTAAAGGAGTTGATTTTTCTTCTTTTTCGCCCTTATCCTCACTTGCGTGTCTAGCGGTGTGAATAGCCATTGCGTTCAGGGCGACCGGGCCAGCTGTTTCATCCAAGACGCTGATAATAGTAATAATTACTTTTTCTTGACTTCCTCGAACAATAGTTTTTACGTATTCTTCATTTTGATAAATAGCACTGAACACACAGTTTATTTCCCTTCTTCTAAGCTCGTCTGTTACGTATTGAACGAATTCATCATTAGTCATTTTCAAAGTCCTCCTGTTTGTATAATTTTGTACATTTCTGGTGAAAGAAAACCCACCCAGCACGGGCGACACTGGGTGGGTGCGGTTAGGTAGCGAATGGCGATTAGGCCATTTCTTTGAGCTTTTTGAGCATTTCTTTACGATCGGCTTCGGAGAGCTGGCCCCACTTCTGGGTAATGAGACTGATCGGATCGGACTTGCGCTCCTGCTGAACGCCAGGTATCCAGGCCTGAGCCTGGGCTTTGATGGAATCTTCGGGCTGGCCAGTTTCAACCCCCCGGCGGATGAGAGCCTGGAGGGTGATCTTCATGCTCTGTCTGGCATTAGTGAAAACGACTTCTTCGCCGAACTTGGAGACCATGTCCTGGAGATTTGCGCCGAAGTCGTAGGGGACAGTTACACTGATTTCGCCTTTCTTTGCCGTAACGTCAATAACACCGTTTTGATTTTGATCTGCCATGATAGTCCTCCGTTTTAAGTTTTGGTTTGGTTAAGTTGGATATTTTGCCCGTTTGCGTGAACCCACATTGGCATAATTGATCCCAGATGTCAACCATTTTTTTCAATAGATTTGAATTTACAGTTTTATCGGGAGTGCGTTAAAATTTTTAACACAGTTATTCAATAAACTTCCAAAAGACATAGTAAACGATTAATCCTATGGCTATTCCCTTGATCCATCCCCAAGACCACGCCAGTGTTTCTCCGATTGTCCAGAATTCGTACATCTGCATAACGATTAACTCCGCGCGTCAGGATGATCTGGTTCTTTCCACAGGTCGAGGATGAGGTCGATCTCGTGCTTGATTTTTTCCAGATCCTCACGGCCCTTTCCAGTTGGATGATCGTATCTTAAAATACGCCTGATTATAGCAGCTTTATGGTGCGGGATTGAGTTTTTGAAAAAGAACTCATACGGCTGAATAGCGTATTGTTTATAGTGTGCGCCGCCAACCTGAACGTCCCAGACATTATCCTGCTTAGGTTCTTGGGCAGATGGGCGCTCCTCGTTTGGGTTAACATATTTAGGGTGGTCAAAAGGGTACCATTGATCTACATGAACATTACTATTATGCAGACTACTCCCAACTAGTCCCCTTATGCAACGATTGCAAGGGTAGTTATCTGCCTGTTTGTGAGATTCAAACCTACAAGTAGCGCAGTCTTTAAGCATTTTTGTTTTCCTCCTGGTTTAACACAATTATCATATCCTCGACATAATCGAGAAGGACTTTTTCCTCGTTTGGTTGCATCCTTCCATAGTCATCTATGTCCACATCTGCCTGGTCTTCGAAATAGTCAGCTAACAAATCCAACAAGCTCTTAAGCTGAATAGTCTGAGTTTCATTTAAGTTTAACATATTTCTCTCTCCATTAGAAGCTTCGCTTCTGGGGTTAAAAGTTTCTCACAGGAGCGGCAGAATGTCTTAGAGCTGCCACGCCCGCAGTAGCGGCAAGTCCTATGAGGCTTACGACATTTGTGTGCACCTTTGCGATGGATCTCACGACGAGGGACTAGATAAGCTTCATTTCGTTTAAAGGCTTCGTTTCTAGCCCATGCGAGCCAGTTTTGATCTAGGAAGGAGTCATCTTTCTCAGGAAAAACTATTCGATACAGTTTTCTAACACTCCTATGACCCCGGCGGCCGGAAAGGAGTGTTACTGCATAGTTAAAACACCTAACTCGGTTGGGTTCTTGTTGTGGGACGGAGTACAGCCCTATGGAACGGCCAGGACTCCAGAGTCT
>PUKQ01000058.1 GCA_003550565.1 Syntrophomonadaceae bacterium | reverse complement strand
TTTTCATAGAGTTTCTCGATCTCTTCAGGATCTCCGTATTTCTTAAGCATCTCGTAATCTTCGGTCAATATAGTCTTTTTATCATACCAGTTCCAGAATTCTCTCAAGCTTCCCACCTTGTTCTGTCTGGCATAAGCAGTTGTACAGGGTGAAAGCATCTCAACGAAACTGAACCCCTTGTTCTCTAACGCCTCGGCTATGGAGTTTATAGGCTGAGAAGGCTTGGTTACTGTCCACCTAGCCACATAAGATGCACCGGACGAGATCGCCATGCTGCTCATATCGAAGGCCGGTTCTATATTTCCGAAGGGAGCTGTTGTAGCGTAATCTCCTTCAGGAGTAGTTGGAGCTACCTGCCCTCCAGTCATACCGTAAATGAAATTATTGACCGCTATAACGGTCATATCGATATTCCTTCTTGCGGCGTGGATGAAATGATTTCCACCGATACCCATACAGTCACCGTCTCCGGTGAACACGATAACGTTCAGTTCTGGGTTCGTGATCTTAACGCCAGTAGCAAAGGCAAGTGCTCTTCCATGTGTAGTATGTAATGAATCTACATCCACGTAACCCGGAAGACGTGATGAACAACCTATACCCGATAATATCACGGTTTTATCCATGTCGAGGCCTTGTTTCTCTATAGCACGTAAAGTGTAATTCAATACGTTACCTATACCACACCCGGTACAAAATATAGTGGGCATCATATCTTTTCGGAGGTACTTTTCTCTCATCTCTTGTGTATTCCTTTCTTCTTTTTTCTCATCCATGTTTAGACCTCCCTTAGTATCTCGTCGGGTGAATGGATCTCTCCACCTATCTTAGAAGCTAGAACGACTTCACAATCAGCGTGCTCCCTGACTTTATGGAACATCTGACCCAAATTCATCTCAGCTACTACGATCTTATCAACTTTCTTGGATAATTCTTCGATCTCTTTTATAGGGAAAGGCCATAAGGTCTTCATCCTAAGATAACCTATGTTCATACCTTTTTCTCGTCCTTTGTTCATAGCACCGATGGCGCTACGACTGGCGATACCATAAGACACGATGGCAACATCGGCATCATCTAGGTTTCTCTTCTCCACATCGGTTAAGACTTCTCTATCATCCAGTATCTTTTCGACCTGTCTCATTATCAGTGTTTCATGATCCTTTTGATCATCAGTTGCAGGGAATCCGTATTTATCGTGGGTGAGTCCTGTCACGTAAGTATGGTATCCTTCTCCGAAAACACCGAATTCTGGAACTTTTTTCTTACCGTACTGGCCTTCTCCGAAGGGTACATATTCGCTTGGAGGTACTTTCGGTTTCTTCCTCTCGAATGTTTCTACCTCGTCGGGTATCTCGACCATCTCACGCATGTGACCGACGTCGGCACATATCATAAGGAAAACCGGAGTTCTGTACTCTTCTGCCAGATTGAAGGCCCGAATAGTGTAATCCAATGTCTCCTGGATGTTATTTGGTGATAACGTGATAGCTGCGATATCTCCATGGGTTCCATACCTGGTCTGCATTATATCTCCCTGAGCACCTAGTGTTGGTTGGCCTGTGGAAGGGCCTGAACGCTGTACGTTCGCCAGAACTAGGGGTGTTTCGGACATATGAGCAAAACCTATATTTTCCTGCATGAGTGAGAAACCCGGTCCACTCGTAGCTGTCATGGCTTTTGCACCTGCCCAGGAAGAACCTATCACTGATGCTATACTTCCCAGTTCGTCTTCCATCTGTATGTACTTACCACCGACCCTTGGCAGCATCTCTGCCATCTTCTCAGCTATCTCGGAAGCCGGAGTTATCGGGTAGCCTCCAAAGAATCTACATCCTGCTAATAGTGCACCGTATGCGATGGCGGTGTCACCATGGATGAACTGTTTCTTCTTCCCTATCACTTTCTTGGCTTTTTCTAGATCTTCACTCATCTTCATCTTCCTCCACGATAGTTATCGCAAAATCCGGACAGATCAGTTCACACATCCTGCAGCCGATACATCTATCTTCGACTTGTACGGGTGGATAAAGCCCTTTCTTGTTAGGTTCTTCAGATTCTTCTAAAGCGTCTCTAGGACAGTAATAAATACATAGATTACAGCCCTTACAGTAATCTTCATCTACCTCGATGGAAAATTTATCTCCACCGCGGAAGGCTTTTCCTTTTTTCTCTTTATTCTTAACTTCAGTCATCGGTGTTTCACCTTATAGTGTAACTTCAACATCAAGATGTCTTTCAAGGACCTTCTTACCTCTATATTCTGGTAATAATAATGGGGATTTCCTATCGGTCTTGATCCCAGCATCTTCGATCTGCTGGTTGTAATCATCCACATGATCCAATGTGAGTTCTCCGATGGAAGCTTTCTTAGCGTGTTTTGCAGCAGTTAGACCTGCTCTTCTACCGAATACGTTGTAATCTAAAAGTGAATTTCCCATCAATCTGTTTTTACCGTGAACGCCACCTTCTACTTCGCCGCCTGCGAAGAGTCCCTTGACCGGAGTCGAACCGTCGTCATTGATGACCAGCCCTCCGTTCTGATAATGCAGTGTCGGGTAAACTAAGATCGGTTCTTCAGTTATATCGATGCCGAACCTCTCGTACTGCCTGACCATGGCAGGTAAGGTCTTTTCGATAGTACCCTCTCCAGATTTCATCTCGATCAGTGGTGAGTCAAGCCATACACCCTGCATGCCTGTCGGGGTAGTAACTCCTTTCTCTCTACCCTTGCATTCTCTTATGATGGCTGCCGCTTCTATGTCTCTAGGTTCTAACGGATTAACGAAGAGTTCACCATCCATATTCACCGGTTGAGCGCCTAGACTCCTTACCTTTTCTGTAACAAGCAGTCCGACGATCTGGTCTGGGAAAGCTGCTCCAGTGGGATGGTACTGAACACTGTCAAGATCTCTTATCGGAACACCAGCTCTATATCCCATGATCAATCCATCTCCTGTGGCACCGTAATGATTCGTGGTCGGGAATGCCTGTACATGTAACCTACCGAAACCACCGGTTGCCATGACGGTAGATTTGGCTCTGACTACATAGTATTCATTGGTTTCCAGGTTCATCAATAGTGCACCTGCAACCTGACCTTTGTCATCCTTCAACAGTTCAACGGCTGGAGTGAATTCTAATACAGGGATATCAAGGTTCTCGGCCTCATCTCTTAGAACTCTCATCAATTCCATACCGGTATAATCACCGGATGAATGAAGTCTGTACCTAGAGGTTCCACCACCGGGAAGTTCAACGAAGTTACCGTCTTCCTCTCTATCGTACATTATACCTAGTTCTTCGTGCCATTTTAAGATCTTGGGGCCGTCGATGGTCAATGCTTTGACCAACTCTGGCACGTTTGTGAAATGTCCCCCACCTATGGCATCCAAATAATGTCTGATCGGTGAATCATCATCTTTATCTGCAGCCTGCATACCACCCTGTGCCATCATACTGTTAGAATCCCCGTGTCTCAATTTGGTCGATATGAGTATGTTCTCGGGCTCGATACCCTCGTAAACCGACCATAGTGCTGCAACGGTTCCGGCTCCTC
>PUKQ01000006.1 GCA_003550565.1 Syntrophomonadaceae bacterium | reverse complement strand
TTCCTTCCCAAGAGGCTTCCCTGGCTTTTGAAAGGCATGCTACCAGTAAAATATCTACCCTGGATAATCTGCTCAATATACAAAGTTTGGGGTTCCGTGGGGAAGCTTTAGCCAGCATCGGCGCTGTCTCCCGGGTGACCATGGTCACAAAAACAGAAGACCGGTTAAGCGGGTCATGTATAAAATTTGAGGGCGGCAGCCTAATATCTGTTGAAGAAACCGGAGCGCCCACGGGCACCGATGTTCAGGTCAAAGACCTTTTCTATAATACTCCGGCCCGGCGTAAATTTTTGAAATCATCCTCTCAGGAAATGAAAAAAATATCCAACCTTATTATCGGGTTTGCCCTGGCGAACCCCGCCACCGCTTTTACCCTTTGGAACGGCGAAAAAAGATCCTTTAAAAGCAAGGGGGACGGCAATATCATTGATATCATCGCTGAAGCCTACGGGAAGGATGTAGCCCGCTCGATGCTGGAGATAAACCCCATAAGTGAAGACGGCAATACCATAAAAGGGTATATTTCTACCCCGCATATATCCAAATCTAACCGGCAGTATCAAACATTTATCGTTAACCACCGGCTCATCCGCAGTAACTTGATCAGCCAGTCCATGAGAAGGGGGTATGAAGGTTTACTGCCCCCCAACCGTTTTCCCCTGGCCGTATTATTTTTGGAAGTGCCCCTGAATTCCATCGACGTTAACATTCACCCGGCCAAAGCCGAAATTAGATTTTCCCGGGAAAGAGAAATAGGCAATCTTGTCTATAAGGCAGTAACGGAAACATTAAAAAGAAGTACTTTTCCGGGTAAAATTTCCACCGAAGGCAAATATGACACTACAGCGAATCCTTCCCCGAGTATGCCTGCAGGTGAAGCAGAACTGCCCGCGGAACCCGGAAACATTAATATTTACTCTTTAGAAAATACCGGCAGGGCAGAAGATAATAATTGGCGCGATGCCCCCGGCCATTCCCCTCAAATACATGAGAAGGAAATGGAAGGTCAACTTTTTACCGCCGCCGACTACCGCATCATCGGCCAGTACCTTTCTTCATATATTATTGTCCAGAGATCCGATGAATTATGGCTCATAGACCAACATGCGGCCCACGAAAGAATTATCTATGAAGACCTGAAAAAAAACCTCTACACCACCGGAATCAATTCGATTTTACTGGTGTCCCCTTTAACCTTTGAAGTACCTTTTTCATGGGAAGAAGACAAAGACAAAGTCTTTGGCATCATGGAAGAAATGGGCTTTAATATTGAAGAATTCGGCAGCAACACTTACGTGATAAGGGCCGTGCCCGATTTTCTCGCCCATCACCTGGACCTGGAATACTTCAAGGAACTTTTTGAAGGTATTGCCCAATCAGAGGAAGATGCCGCAGAAAGAAAAAATCTCCTCCTGAAAATGGCCGCCTGCAAGGGAGCCGTAAAAGCAAATCAAAAACTCCATGCCAGGGAAATTGCTGCTTTAATAGAAGACTGGGAACAAACGGAGAATTATTCTTTTTGCCCCCACGGAAGGCCGGCAGTTGTTTCTTTTACCGCGGAAGAGATAGAAAAAGGGTTTAAACGAAAGGGAGGTAAATAAAGTATTTAGTTACCATAACGAGCCAGGCAAAAAAAATTTAATACCCCTCGTAGCAGTTGTAGGCCCCACAGCTACGGGAAAGAGCAAGCTAGCCCTGCAATTGGCCGCGGACCTGGAGGGAGAAATAGTTTCCGCAGATTCCGCTCAAGTTTATCGTTATTTGGATATCGGCACTGCCAAACCAACCCTCCGGGAGCAGCAGACGGTTAAACATCACCTGATAGATGTGATCCATCCCCATGAAGAATTTAGTGTGGCCGAATATAAAAAACTTGCCGATGAAGCAATCGATGACATCTATGAAAAAGGCAAACTTCCCATACTTTGCGGCGGCACGGGGCTTTATATAAATGCGGTCACCGAACGCTTTGCCTTTAGCAGCAGCGGCAAGAACCCTCAGTTAAGGCAACAACTCGATGAAACAGCCCGGGAGAAAGGCCTGGACCACCTTTACAATTTGCTTAAAGAAGTCGATCCCGATTCCGCGCAAAAAATCCATCCCCATGATCAAAAAAGAATCATCAGGGCGTTAGAAGTTTATTATACTGAAGGCGTACTTCTTTCCCGGCAGCAAAAAGAAACCTTAAACAGGCCTTCTCGCTTTCATTTGCTCCTATTGGGATTAAACAAGCCCAGAGAAGAGCTTTACCGGGCAATCGAACAGCGTACTGACTCCATGATGGAAAAGGGTTTTGTGGAGGAAGTAAAGTGGCTATTGGAAAACTATCCGGCCCATGCCCCGGGTTTAAATGTTTTAGGCTACAGGCAAATAAGGGATTATCTGCAAAATCTCATTTCCTACCACGAGGCCGTGGAATCCATTAAAAAAGAGACCCGCAATTACGCCAAGAGGCAATTAACCTGGTTTCGCCGGGATGAAAGAATAAGGTGGTTTAATCCCCATGAAACTGATTTAGCATCTCTGGAAAAGTTTATTACTGATTTCTTGCAGGAAAAAGACACATCTGGGCGAATAACTTAAGTAAAAGTAAATAAAAAAATAGAGGAGACAATAGAAGATGAATAAACCCGGGATAAATTTACAGGACAACTTTTTAAATCAATTACGCAAAGAGAAAATTCAAACTACATTTATCTTGATCAACGGCTTTCAACTAAAGGGCCTGGTTCACGGTTTTGATAACTTCACCGTTTTACTTGAGGCAGACGGCAAACAGCAGATGATTTATAAGCATGCCATTTCCACGTTGATCCCCGCGCGAAATGTAAAGATTGATTTTCCTTCGGAGAATGAATAATCTCTCTAGGACACCTTCCTAAAACACAGAGAGCCATTTTTATGGTAAAATGTACCTGTAGGATACATTTGTGGAGGGAGGCGTTTAATACTGACACAATTTATTAATAAAAATCATGATCTGGAAAAAGCGGCATTAGTAACTCTTTGCCCCAAAGAGGAACCGGATTACTTAATTCAGTCCGGGCTGAATGAACTGGAAGAGCTTGTATGGACAGCCGGGGGCAAATCAGTAGTTAAGTTAATCCAAAAAAGAAACAGCCCCGATCCCACCTTTTATATCGGCAAGGGAAAATTGGAAGAGCTGATGAACATAATAGAAGAGTATGAAATTGACTTTGTAGTATTTGAAGGCGATTTAACCCCCACCCAAATGCAAAACCTGGAAAACACCTTGGAAGTGAAAGTCCTTGATCGAACCGCCGTAATCCTGGACGTTTTTGCCCGGCGCGCCAATTCCAAAGAAGGAAAACTTCAAGTTGAGCTTGCGCAAATGCAATATATTTTACCTCGCCTGGTGGGTTATGGGAACAAACTCTCCAGGCTCGGCGGGGGAATAGGCACCCGGGGCCCGGGGGAAACAAAACTGGAAGTTGACAGAAGGCGCATCAGAAAAAAAATCGGCGACTTAAAAAAGGAAATAAAAAACATAAAAAAACACCGCCAATTGCACCGCCAGCGCCGCCAGGAAAAGAACAGCTTTGTGGTCA
>PUKQ01000188.1 GCA_003550565.1 Syntrophomonadaceae bacterium | reverse complement strand
TTTTACCGGATAAAGGCGTGTATTATACTATTATATCAAAAGATGATAAACTGTTTTATGGAGCTACCAACGTTGGGATACGCCCTACCTTTAGCAGTGGTGAGTTAACCGTAGAGGTTAATATTTTAAATTTTAAAAGTAATATATACGGAAGTGACATCACCGTTTATTTTATAGAAAAAATAAGAGAAGAATTTGCATTTTCCACTGTAGATGCTTTAAAAAAACAATTATCCAGAGATATTGGCATTATACGAAAACTTGCTCAAGAACCCTTAGAGGGAATGCTACCCAGGGTTAATAATTATAAGAAAATATCTACCCCTTAATTTTAATTTTGTCTCTAACTACCAGTTTTTTTCAAATTAAGTACTTAGAGCGTAAGTTTAAAGGTTTTTATTTTGTTTACACCTGCAATTAGATGTGATAGACTTAATATTGTAGATGAACCATAAGCTAGGTTTTGCGTTCCCCGGCGTATTACTTGGCTTTTGGGGATAAATACAAAAAGGGAGGTGTAGCTATTGTTTACACAGGACAAAAAAAGAGAACTTATTAATAATTATCAATTACACGAAAATGACACGGGCTCGCCGGAAGTTCAAATAGCTATTTTAACTGAGCGTATTAATTATTTGAATGAGCACTTGCAAAAACATAAAAAGGATCATCATTCGCAGAGAGGCCTTTTAAAATTAGTAGGAAAGAGAAGGGGCTTGCTGGATTATTTAAAAAATAATAATCCCGATCGTTACAGAACAATTTTGCAAGAACTTGGTTTGAGAAAATAATTAATAACATATTTATGATTTTTAAAGTCAAAGCGGGGTGTGGCCCCGCTTTGTAAATTAAAGGAGGATTTTAAATTTGGAAACATTTAAAGTAGACTTTGGTGGGCAAGAGCTAATTCTGGAAACAGGTAAACTTGCGAAACAAGCAAGCGGAGCGGTAAAAGTGCAACATGGTGATACAGTTGTATTGGTAACTGTTACAGTTTCAGATGAACCGCGGGAAGGAGTAGATTTTTTCCCTCTTACAGTTGATTATGAAGAAAGGTTATATGCTGTAGGCAGAATCCCCGGCGGTTTTATTAAACGAGAAGGACGGCCCACTGAGAAAGCGACCCTTGCTGCCAGATTAACTGACAGACCTCTGCGCCCTCTGTTCCCTGATAAATTCCGTAATTCTGTCCATATTGTTTCTACAGTAATGTCTGTTGATCAAAACTACCCGCCAGAAGCATTATCGATCATTGGTGCTTCGGCGGCTCTATGCATATCAAAAATACCTTTTGATGGTCCGGTGGCTGCAACAGTTGTGGGTATGGTAGACGGCCAACCCGTAGTAAATCCATCGGTGGAAGAACAGGAGAAAAGTAATCTGCATCTACTTATTGCCGGCAGAAAAGACTCTACCATGATGGTTGAATCAATTGCGGAAGAAATAAATGAAGAAAAACTCATGGATAGTATCGAAAAAGGACATGAAGAAATTCAAAAAATCATCTCTGTGCAAGAAGAAATGGTAGAAAAATTGGGAGAGCCGAAAATGGAAGTGGTAGCTCCGGATGAATTTTCTGCTGAAGAGTTAGGTAAAATGCATGAAGAAATAGAAAATAAAATTAATGAAGCATTACGCATTCCGCAAAAACAAGAGAGGGAAGAACAGATTGATCGGGTTAAAAATGAATTTTTAGACAAGTACCTGGAATTGTATCCAGAAGGTGAAATTCATTTAAAAGAAGTTTTTGAAGGCAAACTAAAAGAAACATTACGCCAAATGATCTTGAAGGAAAAAATAAGACCGGATGGCCGTAAACCGGAGGAAATCAGAGAAATAAGTTGTGAAACCGGTATTTTGCCTCGAGCTCATGGTTCCGGATTGTTTACACGCGGACAAACCCAGGTATTAACAGCTTGCACACTGGGAGCTTTAAGGGAAGTGCAAATCCTTGATGGATTGGGAGTTGAAGAATCAAAGCGTTTTATGCATCACTACAACTTTCCACCATTTAGTGTAGGAGAAACCGGCTTTATGAGAGGTCCGGGAAGAAGGGAAATCGGGCATGGAGCATTGGCTGAACATGCCTTAGAATCTATAATACCTGATAAAGACGATTTTCCTTATACTATTAGACTTGTCTCGGAAGTTTTAGAATCTAATGGATCTACTTCCATGGGTAGTGTTTGCGCCAGTTCTCTCGCTTTAATGGATGCCGGCGTGGCGACAGAAAAAGCAGTGGCTGGAATCGCAATGGGGATGATTAAAGAGGGAGAGGAAGTAGAAATCCTTTATGATATACAGGGCATTGAAGATTTTCTTGGAGATATGGACTTTAAGGTAGCCGGCACCAGAAATGGCATAAATGCTTTGCAGCTAGATACAAAAGTAAAAGGACTCTCAAGGGACACTATGGCTGCGGCCATCTCAAAAGCTAGAAAAGGATACCTTTATATAATGGACATTATGGATGAAACCATTGCAGCACCCAGGGAAGAACTTTCACCTCATGCTCCGCGTATTTTTACCATGCAAATTGATGTAGACAAGATTAGAGATGTTATCGGCCCGGGAGGTAAAATGATTAATAAAATAATTGCCGATACCGGGGCAGGTGTTGATATTGAACCCGATGGAAAAGTATATATTGCTGCGGTTGATAAAGAAGCAGGAGATAAAGCAAGAGAAATGATCGAAAATTTAGTGCGGGATGTGGAACCGGGTAAAACCTACCTGGGTAAAGTTACCAGGGTAGAAAAATATGGAGCATTTGTAGAAGTACTGCCCGGGAAAGAAGGACTTGTACATATCTCAAACTTAGATTATGGTCATGTAGATAAAACTGAAAATGTAGTTAAACATGGTGATGAGGTTTTGGTGAAGGTGTTGGGTATTGATGAGCGAGGCCGGATAGACCTTTCTAGAAAAGAAGCTATGGAGAAACCTGCAGGTTATGATGAAAAATCATCTGGAAGTGATAACAGGCAAAAGAAAAATGACTTTAAGAAGAGACGATAAATATATTATCAAACCATATACTTATTAAGCGTTGTCTTTTTTTACTTTTTTTACATTATGGATACTTGAAAGCGGCGCATATCTTAATTGTTCTGCATGGGTGTGCGCTTTTATGTAATTAATCGGGAGATATATATGGAAGATTTAAAAGTGTACCTCCAGAAAATTGAAGGAAATGAAGATATACCACTTCCTTCATATATGACAGAAGGAGCTGCTGGGGTTGACCTCAGTGCTGCTATAATGCAAAAAGTATTATTGAAAAAAAATAAAAGGATGTTATTTCCTACGGGTATTAAGATTGCCTTGCCGGTAGGTTATGAAGCTCAGATAAGGCCTAGAAGCGGTCTTGCTTTAAAACACGGGGTTACAGTTTTAAATACTCCGGGAACTATTGATTCAGATTACAGAGGTGAAATTAAGGTTATATTGATCAACCTGGGTGAGAATAGTTTCGAAATTAATCGCGGTGATCGTATTGCCCATATGGTTATCCAGCGTTATCAAACCGTACAATTTATTGAGAGTGATGCATTGCCATCAACAGAAAGAAATGAAGGAGGCTTTGGACATACCGGCCTTTAATACTTGCCGGCTATAATTCCATGGAAAAATAAACTCACTCGGTTTATTAAAGATCTATTTTTTTGAGGGGGGCTTCATTTTATGGGATGCTTTAGTAACTTATTATAAATGATTTAATTAATGAATAATTTTTTAGAAGGATTTACTATAATATTGATGTATTTTTTATAAATATAAATTGATAAAAAATATTATTAATGAATAATTTATGTAGAAAACTATGTAGGAGTGTAATAATTTGGCTTATAAAAAAAGTAAAAATAAAAACAAAAGAATTCAAATTATCCCTCTAGGCGGAGTGGGGGAAATCGGCAAAAATATGTTTGTCATTAAATATGAGGATGAAATTTTAGTTTTAGATGCAGGACTATCCTTTCCAGAAGATGAAATGTTGGGCGTAGACGCTGTTATTCCAAACATATCATATCTTTTAGAAAATAAAAAAAATCTCAAAGGAATTATTCTCAGCCACGGCCATGAAGACCATATTGGGGCTTTGCCATATATAATAAACGATTTAAATGTGCCAATTTGGGGAACCAAGCTCACATTAGGAATGGTAAAAGCTAAGCTGTCTGAATTTAATCAAGTGAGAAAACCTGAATTAAAAGAAATAACCCCGCGGGATAAAGTTACTCTATCGGATAATATTCAGCTGGAATTTTTCCGAACAAATCATAGTATTCCCGATTGTGTAGGGGTAATTATTAAAACGCCTGCCGGAATCGTGGTTTATACAAGCGATTACAAATTTGACCAAACCCCGGTTAATTCACTTGTTACGGATTATGATAAACTTGCCAAACTAGGTAAAAGTAACGTTATGGTTATGCTTTCCGACAGCACTAATGCCGTAACCCCAGGTTATGCCGGTTCGGAAAAAGAAGTAGGAAAAGCCTTAGATGATATATTTCGCATGGCCGAGGGGCGTATTATTGTAGCCACATTTGCCTCCAATATTCACCGCGTTCAACAAGTTGTCAACTCTGCTGTTAAATATAACAGAAAAATCGCAATCACAGGAAGGAGCTTATTTAATACTACTAAAATCGCAAGGGAACTTGGTTATTTAGATATTCCCGATGATTTTCTGGTAGACCTGGATCAATTAGAAAATTTACTTCCCCACGAGATAACTGTTATTACTACCGGAAGCCAGGGAGAGCCCATGTCTGCTTTAACCAGACTGGCAAAATCCGAACATAGAAACCTCAAAATTGCTAATGGTGACACTGTTATTGTTTCTGCTTCTCCTATCCCGGGAAACGAGAAAATGGTGTTTCGAACAATAGACAATCTTTTTAAACTAGGGGCTGAAGTATATTATCACCAGATGTCAGGAGTTCATGTATCTGGGCATGGAGCCGAAGAAGAGATAAAAATGATGTTAAACATGGTCCAGCCAAGGTACCTTATTCCGGTACATGGAGAATACCGTCATATGGTCCACCTGGCAAAAATATCTGAAAAAGTAGGAATACCAAAAGAAAATGTTTTTTTTGCAGAAAATGGTTCAGTGATAGAGTTTTCCTCAAAAGGCGGGAAAAAACTAAAGAAAGTAACTGCCGGCAAAGTCCTATTAGACGGTTTGGGTGTTGGAGATGTGGGTAATATAGTGTTAAAAGATCGAAAAGTGTTGTCGGAAGACGGCATTGTCATAGTAGTAATTGTTTTGGATGATAAAAAGGTGGTGGGTTCACCAGAAATTATCACTCGCGGTTTTGTTTATGTACGTGAATCCGAAGAACTCCTTGACGAAGCCAAAAATATAATCATTAAATACTTCAAAAAAATAAAACAAGATAAAAAGAAAGAAAAAGATGAAAATGTGATCAAAAATGGAATAAGAGACAAGATGAGCCGTTTATTTTGGGAAAAAACCGGTAGAAACCCTATGATTTTACCCATAATTATGAAAGCAAACAATTAAAATATTCTATTTATAAAGGAACTATTATGGAAAACAAAGATATTATAAAAGCATTGGAAAATAGCCCTTATTGGAGTCTTTTAGGTTTTAAAGTAAAAAAAATGGAGGACGGAGCCGCAGAAATTTATCTTCCTATTAAGCAAGACCTGGGACAAGTTTTTTCTATTGTGCATGGAGGCGCTGCAGCTTCTTTGCTTGACGCCGCCGGTGCTGTTGCTCTATTTAACTGGATAGATGTGGAGAAGGAAAGTGTTACCACTGTTGAACTAAAAATTAATTACCTAAACCCGATTAAACTTGAAGAAACAGGAATTACCGCCAGGGGAAGTGTTATTAAAAAAGGGCGAAAAATTTCTGTGTGCAAAGTAGATATTAAGAGTGATTCCGGGAAAGATGTGGCTTTTGGTATCGGTACATATACTATTGTTTAGCAAATTATCTTTTATAAACCAAAAAATCAAGAAAAACTCCCCAAACTTTTCCTCAATATTTATACATCATATTTTTATGATAATTAAATAGACATAATAATGGCTTAATTAAGGCTTCTTAATAGTTAAAGGATTATTTGAATTGCTAACGAAGTGTTTTGTAGAAATATTTTAACGAGGTGAAAATTTGGGTAAAAAGAGCGGTTTCAATAAAGAAATTATCTCTCACATAAAAGGCATAGGCTTGATTGCCCTCGGGATTCTTTGTATTGTGGGGCTCCAATTCCCGGAACAAGCCGGAACTATAGGTATATTTGCTCACAATTTAATGCGTGTAATAGCCGGCGATTTGGCTATTCTTATTTCTCTGGCTATAATAACTATTGCGCTGCGCTTTGTGATAAAAAATGAAAAATTTATGTTAAAAACCAGGCTTTTAGGGATATTATCTTTCATGTTATTGTTAATTATGACATATCATTTTAATTTTATGCTTGAACATATAGCACCGGAGGAAAGTTTTTTCTCCGAAAGTTTTAATATGGGTTATCAGCATGAAGGAGGAGGTTTATTAGGCGCTGCTTTTTCAATTATACTTTACTATCTATTCGGAGAAATTGCCAGTTATGTAATTATAATTACTTTGGCAATAGTAAGTATACTTTTAATTTTAAACATTTCATTAACGGAAATTTGGGAATTTATTAAAAGCCTGGGAAAAAGTTTGTTTAAGGCTGTAAGCTCTCTCGTTCAAAATATAGAAAACCGGCGGCAGAAAGATAATATTAATGGAGATAAAGAAGATAAAAATCAAGTTCCATCAGCTTCGAAATTGGATAATAAAAACATTAAAGCTAGTGACTACGCCAGCAATAAGAAAACTCAAGAAGCTAATGATGAAGAAAAAGACTTTTCTCAGGCAACATCAGATAATGCAAACACAACAGTATCCATCAATCAATTAAATAAAATGAGCCCCAAATTAAATGAAGATTATAATTGGCCACCTTTAAGTTTATTAAATCCCGCTAACAATTCTCATGAAGCTAACACGAAACAAAATATTAAAGAAAGGGCATTATTTTTGGAAAAGACACTTCAGAGTTTTGGTGTACAGGCAAAAGTGGTAAATTACGTTTCCGGACCCACAGTTACCAGGTTTGAAGTGCAACCGGATGCTGGGGTTAAAGTCAGCAAGATACTCAATTTAGCAGATGATATAGCCCTGAATCTTGCTGCTTCCGGAGTAAGAATAGAGGCTCCTATTCCCGGAAAGGCAGCTTTAGGCATAGAAGTACCCAATGAAGTAACAGTTCCGGTTCATTTCAGGGAAATGCTGGAGTCTCATGCTTTTCAAAATTCGAATTCCCCGTTAACAATAGCTCTGGGAAAAGATATTACCGGTGTCCCTGTAGTGGCTAGTTTAGAGGATATGCCTCATTTACTTATTGCCGGAGCAACAGGATCGGGAAAAAGTGTATGTGTTAAATCAATTATTTGCAGTATGCTTTTTAATGCCAGGCCTGATCAAGTAAAATGTTTATTAATTGATCCCAAAATGGTGGAATTAAATGTATTTAAAAGCATACCTCATCTACTTGCTCCTGTATTGACCAATCCTCAAAAAGCATCTTCCGCTTTAAAAAATATGATTAAAGAAATGATAAAAAGATATGATATATTTGCTGAGGCAGGAGTAAGGGACATTGCCGCTTATAATGAAAAATTGAGCTCCAATAAATGGGAAGGAGAATTCTTACCCTATATAGTAGTTGTTATTGATGAACTTGCCGATTTAATGCTAGTTTCTCCTGCGGAAGTGGAAGATTCAATTTCGCGACTGGCGCAGATGTCTCGTGCAGCAGGGATACACCTAGTAATTGCTACACAAAGGCCTTCTGTAGACGTATTAACGGGAATAATAAAAGCAAATATTACTTCACGAATAGCATTTACGACTTCTTCACAGGTAGATTCGAGAACTATACTTGATATGGCCGGAGCTGAAAAGCTCTTAGGCAAGGGGGATATGCTTTATTATCCCCTGGGCATGGCTAAACCTGTAAGAGTACAAAATGCTTTTATAAGCACCGAAGAAATTAAAGCTCTGACAGATTTTTTAAAACAGCAAAATCAAAATAATGGTAAAAATGACGTAGAGGCAGAAGGAAATGTATTGAACTACACCTCAGAAGAAACCGAAGAAAATATAGATCCTTTATTTGCAGATGCATTAAAACTTGTTACAAAGAGCGGACACGCTTCAATTTCACTACTGCAAAGAAGGTTTAGAATAGGTTACACCAGGGCTGCTCGCCTTATTGATGAATTAGAAACCAAAGGGGTAGTAGGAGAGCATGAAGGCAGCAAACCACGTCAAATAATCATGTCGGAAGATGAACTAATTAACTTGATTGATAAATTCAATCAAAATCCTTCTTAATTTTTTACTACTTATTCTTTATAATAAATATAAGAATTAAAGAAAGGTAAATTAAAATGGATGAACTTGCAAGTATATTACAAAACGCTCGCAAAGAATTTAACATAAGCTTGGAGCACATATCAGAAAAAACCAAAATACAAAAGAAATTGCTTCAGGAACTGGAAAACGGCAACTATGATGCATTTGCCGGAGAAACCTATATAAAAGGAGCCATCAGGGCTTATGCTAAAGAAGTAGGAGTTGACCCCGATAAGGCCGTGGATATTTATAATCAGTGGAAACAGCCTGAAAGTAAAGATGATTTAACTGACAAGCCACAAAAAACCGTTTCTGAAGAAATGGAGAGAAATATTAAAAAACTTAAGGTAAATAAAAAAAAGACTAAAACTGCAGAAGTTAAATATTTCAACACTGCCGTATATGTTATCATTTTTACTGTTCTATTTTTGTTGCTGTTTGGAGGAATGCTGCTGTTTTTAGGAAATGGCCTGGCAATTATAGATGATAACAACAATGATGTTGAAGAAAAAGTTCCCGAAGTTGTAGAGGAATTGCCCGATTCAGAAAAAGAAATAGAAGATGAGGAAGAAGAGGTAGAAGAGGAAGAACTTGAAGAAGAGGTGGAAGATGTAGAAAAGCCTGATCTCGAATTAGTAGATTCCGATGAATTAGAAACTACTTGGGATTTTAAAAGTGAAGAAGATATGGAATTATATTTAATTTTTGACGGAGATTGTTGGACTAATATCCTGGCAGACGATGAAGAATTATATAGCGAAACATTCAACAGAGGGGATAAGGTAGATGTGGTTGCTGAAGAAAGAATAAGAATTAGACTGGGAGACCCTCGGCAGGTTAGTATGTTTTTAAATGAAATAGAAATTGAAAATTTAGATGAAAGAAGTAGACCTCATAATTATATCTTTGAACGCATAGAAAATGGTTCCTAAATAAGGGGATGTATATGCATGATAAATTAACCATAGGTGTTATTACTCTGGGATGTGCCAAAAATCGCATAGACATAGAAGAGGTTTTGGGAAAACTAAATAACCATGGTTACTTTATTAGTTCCAGGCTTGAGGAATCAGATATAATTATTGTAAATACCTGTGCTTTTATAGAAGAGGCCCGTCTGGAATCCATAAAGTCTTTGCGGGAAGTATCTAATTATAAAAGTCAAGGTAAATGCCGGATTTTAATAGCTACAGGATGTATGCCTCAAAAACATAGCCGTCTGCTGATCAAAAATGTTCCGGAAATTGACATTATGATGGGGGTACACAGTTATGAGCATATCGAAAAGCTACTAAATGCGGCCTTAAAACATAAAATCCGCTCGTCTTTATTAAAAGTTCCTCCAAATGAATATAGATCATGGGGAGAACGCATTCTTACATTACCTGAATATAGCGCGTACTTGAAAATTGCAGAAGGCTGCAATAATAAATGTAACTATTGTGCTATACCATCTATACGTGGTTCATACAAAAGCCGTCCTTTAAAGTCAATTTTAGATGAAGCAGAAATGCTGGCCAAAAAAGGCACTAAAGAAATCAATCTGGTTGCCCAGGACACTACATATTATGGAAAAGAAAAAGGGGAAAAGAATATGCTTCCCCTGTTACTGAATAAATTGTCCCGATTGAAAGGTATAAAATGGATAAGGCTATTATATGCTCATCCAGCTCACCTCGATGATGCTGTTATCGATATTTTAGCAAATGAGAATAAAGTTTGCCCTTATATAGATCTACCGCTACAACATGTTAACAATCGCATCCTCAAGGATATGGGGCGTAGTTATAACAAGAAGCATATAGTGAAACTTTGGCATGCATTAAGAAAAAAAAGAATAACTATTAGGAGCACATTTTTAGTAGGTTTTCCTGGTGAAACTACAAAAGAATTTAATGAGCTTATTTCATTTCTTAAAATATATCCGTTAGATAATGTGGGTGTTTTTCAATATTCTCCCGAAATAAATACACCTGCCTATCATTTTAAAAAACAAGTTCCACTAAAAGATAGGCTAAGCCGTTATCACAAAATGATGAGCATGCAAAAACAGATTTCTTGCCGGCTTAATCAAAATTTTAAAGGCCGGACAATGCAGGTGCTGATAGAAAAAAGAGAACATACAAATGAAAATGATATTATTTATTACCGCGGCAGAAATGTTTATCAGGCCCCGGAAATTGACGGGAATGTTATATTATCTTCAAAAATGCAGTTAAATCCCGGTCAAATTGTTCCGGTACATTTTTACGGTTTTACCAGTTACGATTTATTAGGTTATCATGTCCTAAAATAATTACTTTTTGAATTGATATCGTGTAGATATGAGGTGATATAATTGCGATTATTTATTGCTTTGGACCTAAGCGAGGAACAAAAATCTCATTTAACCCTCCTGCAAGATGAACTAAAACCAAGCCTCAACAATGTGAAGTGGGTAGATGTTTATGCACTGCATATCACCTTAAAGTTTTTAGGAGAAGTGGAAACAATACCTCATGAAACCCTTTTTTCTTTGTTGCATCAAGCTGTAAAAACGTTCAGGCCTTTTGATTTTAATCTTAAAAAATTGGGGGTGTTTCCAAATAAAAAACGTCCTCGGGTAATATGGGCAGGTGTGGAAAAAGGAAACGAAAAAATAATTGAACTGAGCAAGAGCATTAATCAAAAACTTAAGAACAAAGGGTTTGAAGAAGAGAAAAAAGAATTTATGCCTCACGTTACTTTAGGGCGAATTAAGAATTTTAATAGGAATGATCCGCTAAATCAAATTTTAGATAATTATAAAGACTTTAGTACACCGGCTTCAAAGGCCACTCATATAAATCTTTATCAAAGTATTCTCTCACCAAAAGGCGCTACTTATGTTTCTTTACAGAAATTTAAGTTTTGTGCAGGAGAAAATAGTATGTAAGCAGAATAAAATAATTTTAGGGTGTTTAAAGAAGAGGAGGTTTTTGCATGGACAAACAAAAAGCTTTGGAATCAGCATTATCACAAATCGAAAAACAATTTGGCAAGGGTTCCATTATGAAACTGGGGGAAGGAGCAAAAGGTGGTTTTGAAGTGATACCCACCGGTTGTCTATCAATAGACGTAGCTCTGGGAATAGGCGGATTTCCCCGGGGTAGGGTAGTAGAATTATATGGGCCGGAATCCTCCGGTAAAACAACAGTGGCTTTGCATGTGATAGCTGAAGCTCAAAAAAGAGGAGGCAATGCAGCTTTTATTGATGCAGAGAATGCTCTTGATCCCTATTATGCTAACAATCTCGGAGTAAATCTTGATGAACTTTTAGTATCTCAACCTGATACCGGGGAACAGGCTTTGGAAATTGCTGAAGTGCTTGTTCGCAGTGCTGCTGTTGATGTTATTGTAGTGGATTCGGTAGCGGCTTTAGCTCCCAGGGCAGAAATAGAAGGTGAAATGGGAGATACTCATGTCGGTTTACAAGCGAGACTTATGTCACAGGCTCTGCGCAAATTATCTGCAGTAATAAGTAAATCTAATACTACGGCAATTTTTATCAATCAAATTAGAGAAAAGGTAGGAGTAATGTTTGGAAACCCCGAAACTACTCCCGGCGGAAGAGCTTTGAAATTTTATTCTTCAGTGAGGTTGGAAGTGCGTAGAAACGAACCACTCAAAAAAGGCGATGAAATAATCGGAAACAGGACCAAGGCAAAAGTAGTAAAAAATAAAGTGGCTCCTCCATTTAAAGTTGCAGAATTTGACCTTCTTTATGGATATGGTATTTCTCATGAAGGTGCTTTAATTGATTTAGGAACAGCAAAAGATGTCATTCAAAAAAGCGGTGCATGGTTTTCTTTCGAGGAAGAACGGCTGGGGCAGGGCAAAGAAAAAGTAAGGGAACATCTTGCTAGTAATCCGGAACTTAGTAAAAAAATTGAACACAAACTCAGGGAGATTTATGAATTACCTAATAAAAATGAGCAACAATATTCCAGTGAAACAAAAGAAAACAAGTCAGAAAATGAAGAATAATGGCAGAAGATTATATCGAGAATGAAAAAATATTAAAAATTGCCTGGGGGAAAGCTCTTAACTTTCTTTCATATCGAGCCAGAAGTATAAGAGAGATGGAAATATATTTGAGCCAAAAGAATTTTGACGATACTGTTATCAAAGAAGTTATACCTAAATTAATAAAGTTTGATTTGCTAGATGACCGGCAATTTGCAAAAGAGTGGTTAGAATATTCGGTTCGAAGGGGTCGGGGCTCTTTAAGAATTAAATACGAGCTTGAGGAAAAAGGCGTAGACAAAGAAATTATTAAAGAAGTTTTAGAAGAGAATATTAATTTTAACAGCGAATATCAAACATCTTATAGTGTGGTAGAAAAGTACCTACCTTATCAGTATGATAGAAACGACTTACATTTAAAACGCAAAACAGCTCAGTATTTAAAAAGACGAGGATTCCCGGGAGATATAATCAATATTGTTCTCAAAAATTACTTTATTTAATGAAGGTTTTTACAATTTGACATGCCCTTTAATAGGGGTTACAATATATACAAAGATTAATGCAAATTAATTTATTTAGATGTGGAAATACAAATAAAAGAGAATTATAAAAAGTGCAATGCACTAAATTGTATATAAATTTTAAGATTAATACCTTTGGAATAATATAGGGAAAACTCCCTAGACAAAGGAAAATAGTATGTTTTTCTCTTTTGATAGTTGTGTTTCCACACAACTATTTTTTTGTATGAAGCAAAAGGCATCAATTATCAGATAACCAAAAAATGGAGGAGGTGTAATAATGGATGGAATATTTATGATTATTATAACTGCAATTCTTGCAATTTTAGCCGGATTGGGCATCGGTTATTTTATTCGTAAAAATTTTGCTGAAAAAAAGATTACAAATGCAGAAGAAAAATCAAGGAAGATATTAGAAGAGGCAGAAGCGGAAGCTGCTTCTTTAAAGCGAGAAAAAGATTTAGAAGCTAAAGAAGAAGCACATCGATTGCGTAATGAAATAGAAAAAGAAAATAAAGAGAGAAAATCAGAATTACAGCGGCTAGAAAAGCGTCTTATTCAAAAAGAAGAAAGCCTGGATAAAAAGTCTGGTTTTATTGAAAAGAAAGAAGATGAATTGCTCAAAAAAGAAGAACAAATTGATCAAACTCAAAAAAAGGTGGATGAGCTATACCAGCAGCAGGTTGAAGAATTAGAAAGATTGTCTAAGCTAACTTCTGAAGAAGCAAAAGAATTACTGTTGGAAAAAGTTAAAAAAGATGTGGAACATGAAATGTCTATAGTGATTAAAGAAATGGAAGAACAAGCACTCGAAGAAGCAGAAAAGAAATCTCGAGATATAATTACCATGGCTATTCAAAGGTGTGCAGCTGAACATACTTCAGAGTCAACTGTTTCCGTGGTAAATTTACCAAATGATGAAATGAAGGGTAGAATTATTGGCCGCGAAGGAAGAAATATCAGGGCGTTGGAAAACCTCACCGGAATTGATTTAATTATTGATGATACTCCGGGAGCAGTTATTATTTCTGGTTTTGATCCTATTCGCAGGGAGATTGCGCGAATATCGCTGGAAAAATTAATTAATGACGGGCGTATTCATCCCGCTCGTATAGAAGAAATGGTTGATAAAGCGCGCCAAGAAGTTGATGAAATAATCCGTGAAGAAGGAGAAAGAGCAACACTAAAAACCGGAGTACATGGTTTGCATTCAGAATTAGCAAATTTACTGGGTAAACTGCGATATCGCACAAGCTACGGTCAAAACGTACTTCAACATTCCATTGAAGTTTCACAATTGGCCGGAATAATGGCTTCAGAATTAGGCCTGGACACCAACTTTGCTAAAAGAGCCGGATTATTGCATGATATAGGAAAAGCCATGGATCAAGAAATGGAAGGCGCTCATGTAAACATTGGAGCTAGTTTGGCTAAAAAGTATAAAGAATCTCCGGATATTCTTAACGCCATTGAAGCACATCATGGAGATACAGACTTTAAAACCTCAGAAGCAGTCCTTATTCAGGCCGCTGACGCTATTTCTGCATCAAGGCCGGGAGCTAGAAGAGAAAGTCTGGAAAATTATATTAAGAGATTGGAAAAACTGGAGAGTGTCGCTGATTCTTTTGACGGGGTCGAAAAATGTTATGCTATTCAAGCCGGCAGAGAAATAAGAATTATCGTAAAGCCTGAGCAAGTTAATGACGGTAATGCAACTATAATTGCCCGTGATATGGTTAAAAGAATTGAAGAAGAAATGGAATATCCCGGTCAAATAAAAGTTACTGTTATTAGAGAAACAAGAGCAGTAGATTATGCTAAATAATTTTCTACTTAAAATAAGTTTATACATTTCTTGATTAAAAAGTGCCTTACTTAAAAGGCACTTTTTAATCATTAGTAGCTTTTTGCTATTATTGATATAATGACTTCAAATAAATTATATGATCATGCATCAAGAAGGAGGGAAGAAATTGAAAGTTCTTTTCATAGGTGATGTAGTTGGTAAACCGGGCAGGGATTGCCTTAAAATAATGATTCCCGAACTAAAAAGCAAATATGAACTGGATTTTATTATTGCTAACGGCGAAAATTTAGCGGGAGGACTTGGTATTACCAGTGAAGTAGCAAATGAACTATTTGCTAATGGAGTAAATGTTATCACAGGAGGCAATCATATTTGGGACAAAAAAGAAGTTTTTAACTTTATAGATGAAGAACCCCGTTTGCTCCGCCCGATGAACTATCCACCGGGTACGCCGGGCCAAGGATCGGAATGTTATCAAGTAAACAATGATTTATTAGGTGTTATAAACTTGTCAGGTAGGGTATTTATATCGGAGTTAGATTGTCCATTTCGCACGGTAGAGGAAGAAATAGCTAAAATGCGCGCCAAAACTCCATTCATAATTATAGACTTCCATGCTGAAGCAACCTCTGAAAAAAATGCCATGGGATATTTTCTTAGAAAGAAAGTAAGCGCAGTTTTAGGGACTCATACTCATGTACAAACTGCTGATGAAAAAATAATGGATAATGTTACTGCCTATATAACCGATGTAGGAATGACAGGGCCTTATGAATCTGTAATCGGAATTAATGTTGATTCTGCCATAGAAAAATTTATTACCAAAATACCTATGAAGCTTCATGTCAGTAATTTAAAACCATTGCAATTTAATGCTGTTTACCTTGAATTTAATAGTGAAGGAAATTGTATTGAAATAAAAAGAATATTTAAGATAGTTAAATAAATTAAATTATAAAAAATAATGTAATTTTTATAATTTTCTTGCAGGAATTATATGTGTAATGCGAGAATTAATTTACTATGAAAATATTATCAAAATATATACTATTATATGCCTAACTAATTCAAGTAAAAGGAGGAGAAAACGCTAAATGGAAGTCTTAAAAGTTTCAGCAAAGTCTAATCCAAATTCTGTAGCCGGAGCATTAGCAGGAGTTTTAAGGGAACGTGGAGGTGCTGAAGTACAGGCTATCGGGGCGGGAGCTTTAAATCAGGCAGTAAAGGCGGTGGCAATCGCAAGAGGCTTTGTGGCCCCCAGTGGTGTAGATTTAGTTTGTATACCGGCATTTACAGATGTGGAAATTGATGGAGAAGAAAGAACAGCCATTAAATTGATTGTGGAGCCTCGTTAAACAAAAATACAAATATTTACCATCTTGCCAATCTTACATCAATATGGTTTTAGGTGTAAGATTTTTTTATTGTTACAGCCATTTGGAAAGGGGCATTGAAAAAACATTGAATTAAGAGGGATATAGCGCACTTTTATAGAAGTTATCTTTGACAATATAAAGATATTTGTTAATCAAAAATATTAATTATTATGATTGTGTTCACTAAATAAAATAATAAGGAGCGGCAGTGTGCCCGAACTTAGTAATAAAGTTGATTTGCATTTACATAGCACCGAATCTGACGGTGTTTATTCACCAACAGAATTGGTGGAAATGGCTTCTTCAAGCGGATTATCTGCCATAGCTTTAACTGATCATGAGACAACAAAAGGTGTCAATGAAGCAATAAATGCCGGTAATAAATTTGCCCTCGAAGTTATCCCGGGCGTGGAAATCAGTGTGGGTTATAAATCCAAAGAATTACATATTCTAGGTTATTTTCCCCAAAAATTCGACAAACTCGAAACAGTCCTTTACGATCTGAGAGACGGTCGGTATACAAGAATTGCCCAAATGATAGAAATTCTTAATAAAATGTCGGTTGCTGTGAGCTGGGAGGACATAAAAAAAGAAATTGGCAATGCGGCTCCGGGCAGGCTGCACTTAGCTCGTGTACTTTTTAAAAAAGGATATGTTTCAAGCGTGGAAGAAGCGTTTAATAAATATTTGGACCGAGGAAGGCCAGTCTATATACCCAGATTGAGGTTGAAAACTAAAGAGGCCATAGAACTCTTAATAGAATGTAATGCTGTTCCTGTTCTCGCCCATCCGGGAATAACTTCAGAAGGGGTCCAAACCCTTCAAACATTAAAAAGTGAAGGAATAAAGGGAATAGAAGTATATCATCCCGAACATAGCAGGGGGCAAACTTTATTTTATGAACAATTAGCCCGACAAGAAAATTTATTAATTACCGGCGGCTCAGATTTTCATGGTGATGAAAAAAACTCTACCCGTGATTTAAATACAACAAGTTTTTTAGGCATTGATTATACTTATTTGGAACTTTTAAAGGTTTTCTCTAAGAAAGGAAATACTGATGAACTCAGAAACTAATCTTTTACCGGTAAAAATTAATAAAACTTGGTGTAAAGATTGCCTTATTTGTAAAGAGTTTTGCCCTCAAGGTGTTTTTGAAACAGATAAAAATGGAAGAGTGCAAGTATCTCATCCTGAAAAATGCACTTTGTGTGGTTTATGTCAATTACGCTGTCCTGATTTTGCTATTAAACTGGAGGAATTAAATGAAGAGTAAAAAGCATGAAAAGATAGAGCTAATGCAAGGCAATGAAGCATGTGCTGAAGCAGCTATTGCCTCCGGTTTAGAATTTTATGCAGGTTATCCTATAACTCCTTCTACGGAAATAATGGAAATATTAGCACGCAGGCTTCCAAATACAGGAGGAACCTTTATTCAAATGGAAGATGAAATAGCCAGCTTAGCTGCAGTTTTGGGCGCTTCTCTTTCAGGAGTCAAATCTATGACTGCTACCAGCGGCCCGGGATTTAGCCTTATGCAAGAAAATATTGGATTTGGAGTAATAGCTGAAATACCTGCTGTTATTGTTAATGTTCAACGTCTTGGCCCCAGTACGGGTGGCCCTACTAAAACTGCCCAGGGAGATATAATGCAAGCAAAATGGGGAGGACATGGCGATTACGATATTATTGCTTTGTCACCCTCTAATGTGGAAGAATGTTATACTTTAACCATTGCCGCATTTAATTTTGCGGAACAATTCCGGGTACCGGTAATATTATTACTTGAAGAAGTAATAGGGCACCTTAGAGAATCGGTTGTTCTTCCAGAAAAAGATACAATAAACATTATTAACAGAAAATCATCACCGGAGGCAGCGCCCCGGAATTATCAGCCATATGAGGCATCAATTAATGAAGTTCCGGTAATAGCAAATTTTGGAGAAGGATACCGGTATCATGTTACCGGTTTAGTTCATGACAAAACTGGCTTTCCCGCTACTGAAAATCACCAGGAAGTAGAAAAATTGAGGTTAAGGCTGCGAGAAAAAATTGTATCTCATCAAGAAGAAATAACGATGTTTAAAGAATGGGAGACCGAAGATGCAGATTCTCTTATTATTACCTATGGCTCAGCAGAAAGATCAGCCCTTGCTGCGCTTCGAGATGCGCGTATTGAAGGAAGTAAGGTAGGATTGTTATCCTTAAAAACTATCTGGCCTTTTCCACATTCTTTGGTGCATAATAAATGTGAAAACAAAAAATATATTATGGTGCCTGAGCATAATTTTGGACAGATTGCCGGCGAAGTATCTAAAAACATTGATGCACCTACAAAAGTAATTCCTATTTGTCATGTAGATGGGACTATGATTAAGCCGGAATATATTAAAGCATATATTAAGGAGTAAATGGTGTGCCAAAAAGATATAATGTAACTAATTATTTACGTAAAAGCAATATGCCTCATATATGGTGCCCTGGTTGTGGCAATGGCATTGTAACTTCGGCCTTCTTAAGATCATTTGATGATCTAAAAATTAACCCTGATCAAACCGTAGTGGTTTCCGGTATTGGGTGTTCTTCGCGGGTTACGGGGTATCTTGACTTTAACACTTTACATACCACCCACGGAAGAGCTTTGGCATTTGCTACGGGTGTTAAATTGGGAAATCCTAAACTGGAAGTAATTGTGATGACCGGTGATGGCGACTTAACAGCTATCGGAGGAAATCATTTTTTACATGCTTGCCGGAGAAACATAAATATTACCACTATAGTATTTAACAACAGTATTTATGGCATGACCGGGGGACAAAGTTCACCTTTAACACCACGGGAAGTTTCCACGCGTACTGCACCTTATGGTAATATTGAAGAACCATTAAAAATCTCTGAATTGGCTATAACTGCCGGAGCAACATTTGTAGCCAGAGGAGCAACTTTTTATCCTTTGCAGCTAGAGGAACTAATCAGGCAAGCCCTGGAAAACAAGGGATTCTCATTGGTGGAGGCAATTACACAATGCCCCGTTCATTATGGAAGAGCGAGTAAAATTGGTGGGGCAGTAGAAATGTTAAAATGGCAGCGGGATAATACCATTTCAATGACAGCAGCAAATAGACTGCCCTCTGAAGCAAAGAAAAATAAGATATTAAGGGGTGTGCTTTCCCATACCCGTCGTCAGGAATATGTGGAAGAATATAAACAACAATTATTTTCAGACAAACAAGGCAGGTATTAATTATGGACAGTCACTTTGAAATACGCTTAAGTGGTTCCGGTGGTCAGGGTTTGATTTTATCCTCAATAATTCTGGCTGAAGCTGCTACCTTCGAGGGTAAATATGTTACTCAATCTCAGAGTTATGGTCCGGAAGCAAGGGGAGGAGCAAGCAGAGCTGAAGTTATAATCAGCGATATGCCTATTGATTATCCCCTGGTTCGTGAAGCAGATATATTATTAGCCCTTACAGAATCAGCTTTGGAAAAGTACCGTTACTCTATAAAAGATAGCGGTTTAATTTTGTATGATAACAGCATTAACGGTAAAATTTTTCGTGCGCATTATTATAGTTATCCCATTATGGAAACGGCTTACAGGCAAATTAGGAATCCTATTACTGCTAATATGGTTTCCCTGGGAGTTATAAGTAGGTGTAATATTCCCGTTAATCCGGAAACAATTAAAAAATATATTCTGGCCAGAGTTCCCAAAAATACTAGCGAGATTAATATAAAAGCTTTTAGTTATGGGCAATCTTTGGTAAAATAATTAAGGTAATTTTACACATATGATTAATTTGCCTTTATCAATAACATGAAGCGTCATTGAATAGAAGGGTGATTCTATGGAAGATTTAATTTTTGCGCTGGAAGTAATGGTTTTAGGATTTGTTTTGGTATTGTTTACACTTTTTATACTTTTCCTGATAATATTATTTATTGGGAAATTCTTTGGATTAAAAGAGGATTCTTATAAAGATAGAGTGATAAATATTGAAGAAGCAGATTTCCCCAGGTTTCAATTTATATCAGGCGGAGAGCCCGCCAGCAAAATTGCGGCAATAACTGCAGCCATAACAGCATATTTATCTGATGCGGATAAGGAGTATACAATTAAAAAAATCGAACCGGTTTATGAGCAATTTAGCGGCAAATGGGCACTACAGGGTAAAAAAGAGCTTTTAAATATGGGCAAAGAATTAGAAAAATTAAGGAGGGAAAAAAGTGGTAAGAAAATCTTTTAAGGTTACCGTCGATGGTGAGACCTTTAATGTAGAAGTTGAAGAAGTGAAAACTAACGAAGATTTACCTCGTTACGAAGAACAAAAGAAGGTAAAAGATACTTCACAATCCGGCTTAGAAAAAAAGCAAGAAGCACTTGGAGCAGCGGATGAGAAGAAAGAACCTTATCACCCAAAAGCCAATACTTCTGTAGATTCCACTCCAAAAGAAGCTCCTGCTGCAGAAAGAACTTCTTCTGCGCATGAAGAAGTTGTAGCAGCCCCTATGCCGGGTTCTATTATTGATGTAAAGGTAGCAGAGGGTGATATGGTTAGTAAAGATCAGGTGCTCATTATTTTGGAAGCAATGAAAATGGAAAATGAAGTAACTTCTCCCGTATCAGGAAAAGTTACTCAAGTAATGGTTTCCAAAGGAGATTCAGTTAACAGCAAAGATCCTATGATTAAAATTGAAGCATAATTATTACCGGTTTAGTAAGCATTGCTTTGTTAGTAGATATGTTTTTTCCTGCAGGTAAAGGAGGCAAGTGTTAATGCTGGAGATGTTTTCGGATTTTATGCAAGCTACCGGTTTTTATCACCTCAATATTTCTGAGCTGGCAATGCTGGTAATTGCGTGTATATTACTTTATTTGGGCATTGTAAAAAAATATGAGCCTTTGTTACTGGTGCCTATAGGTTTTGGAGCATTGTTGATAAACCTGCCTTTAAGCGATTTAATGGCAGAACCCAAAATGGCCGAAGGCATAATCGGTGGATTATTACATTATATATCTCTGGGAGTGGATTTAGGCATATATCCACCTCTTATATTTTTGGGTGTAGGAGCTATGACAGATTTTGGCCCTCTTATTGCCAACCCCATAACTTTGCTGTTGGGGGCAGCAGCTCAGTTCGGCATTTTTGCTACTTTTTTGGGTGCACTTTTATTGGGATTCACACCTCAGGAAGCAGGTTCCATCGGAATTATCGGGGGCGCGGATGGCCCAACAGCCATTTTTTTATCTAATCTTTTGGCACCGGAAATTTTAGGTTCAGTTGCCATTGCTGCTTATTCTTATATGGCATTGGTGCCTTTAATTCAGCCACCTATTATGAAACTACTTACAACCAATAAAGAAAGAAATGTAGAAATGGAACAATTAAGGTTAGTTTCCAAAAGAGAAAAAATACTTTTCCCCATTATTGTTACCATTCTCTCAGGATTATTAATACCGGAAGCTTTACCATTAATAGGAATGTTAATGTTAGGTAATCTATTTCGTGAGTCCGGTGTAACTGATCGATTAAGTAAAGCCTCTCAAAATGAACTTAATAATATAGTAGTTATATTTTTAGGCCTTTCTGTTGGAGCAAAAGCAACTGCGGAATACTTTCTCACTATAGATACTTTAACAATAATTCTATTGGGACTGGGTGCATTTGCTTTGGGCACAGCTATGGGGGTTATTATGGGGAAAATTATGTACAAGCTTTCCGGTGGAAAAATAAATCCGCTTATAGGCTCGGCAGGAGTTTCCGCAATTCCTATGGCTGCAAGAGGTTCTCAAAAAGTAGGCAAAGAATCGAATCCCAATAATTACTTATTGATGCACGCAATGGGGCCAAATGTGGCCGGTGTTATTGGTTCTGCCATTGCAGCAGGTATCCTTTTATCTATTCTGGGATAATTTTCGCCATTAATAGTCCTTTTTTAAAGATATTTAAATAAATGCTTTTTACATATGCCGAAAAATAAATAGCAAGTAAGCTTAAATTAAAGAAAATGCGAATCAAATCCTTATAAAATCTAATCAATGCCTGTAAAAAAGGGTTTAAACCGTTTATTGTATATTGACAATACTTTAGGGCTGAAGTATACTTTACAACGTTGAAGCAATAATAAAATATACTCTTATCAAGAGAGATGGAGGGACGGGCCCTATGAAGTCCAGCAACCGGGCGTAAGAGCTAGCGGTGCTAATTCCCGGGGAATAATGGTAATTACAATTATTCTCAAAGATAGGGGAGGTTGGCATTACAAACCTCTTTTTTCAAAGGGGTTTTTGTTTTGTTTAATTAAAAATATTACAAAGGAGGAAACATTAAATTGACAAAAGAAAGAGTCTTATTTACTTCAGAATCTGTAACAGAAGGACATCCGGATAAGATTGCCGACCAGGTTTCAGATGCTATCCTTGATGCCATTTTGGAACATGATCCCATGGGTCGGGTAGCTGCCGAAACTTTAGTAACTACCGGATTGGTTTTTGTGGCCGGGGAAATAACAACGGAATGTTATGTGGACATCCCCACCATTGTGAGAAATAAGGTAAGGGAAATTGGCTATACCAGAGCCAAGTTCGGTTTTGATGGAGATACCTGCGCGGTTTTAAGTTCTATTGATGAGCAATCTCCTGATATTGCTATGGGTGTTGACGCTTCAATGGAATATAAATCCGAACAAGATCGGGAAAATCAATATAATAAAATAGGTGCCGGAGATCAAGGAATGATGGTAGGATTTGCCTGCGATGAAACCCCAGAGCTAATGCCAATGCCAATTTCACTTGCTCATAAATTGTCTCAACGCCTTACATTTGTCCGCAAAAATGGTATCCTCGACTATCTAAGGCCGGATGATAAAACTCAGGTGACCGTGGAATATGAAAACGATAAGCCATCAAGAGTAGATGTTGTGGTAGTATCTTCTCAGCATCGTGAGGATGTTACTACCGAAGAGATAAAATCAGATATAATTGAAAAAGTTATCAAAGAAATTGTTCCCGCCGAGTTGATTGATAATAACACCCGCTTTTATGTAAATCCTACCGGGCGTTTCGTGGTGGGTGGACCTATGGGGGATGCCGGCCTGACAGGCCGTAAAATAATAGTAGATACTTATGGAGGTTTTGCTCGCCACGGCGGAGGAGCATTTTCAGGTAAGGATCCTACAAAGGTAGACCGTTCCGGAGCTTACGCTGCACGTTACGTGGCAAAAAATATTGTTGCTGCCGGGCTGGCAAGTAAATGTGAAATACAGGTAGCTTATGCCATTGGAGTTGCAAAACCGGTTTCTTTATTGATTGATACTTTTGGCACAAATAAAATACCCGAAAACCAAATAACTAATATAGTGCGTGAAGTATTTGATTTAAGGCCTCAGGCCATTATCGATAACCTGCAATTAAGGAGGCCGATTTACAGAAATATTGCTGCATACGGACATTTTGGTCGCGAGGATCTTGATCTAACCTGGGAAAAAACAGATAAGGTAGAATTATTAAAAGAAAAAGCAAAAGAAGCTAAGTCTTAAATAAAAATTTGAAGAATTAACTATCATATAATACAACATAAATACGTGTAGGGCTTAATCTAATGTACCTTACCCGTAACGAAATAATAATTAAGGCCGACCTACCTTTATGTATCTCGGCCTTGATTATTTTATATCTTGCTTGCAATCAGGCAAATATAGTTTGACAAAATATTGCAGCTTAGGATATTTTTTATGGGCACGTTTAATTTATAATTCATATTAATCATATAAAAAGGAAGGCATATGAAATCACTATTTTGGGAAAATAATCAACTCAAAATTCTCGATCAAACCAAATTACCACAAAAAAGTGAGTATATTTATTGTAGCGACTATCAATGTGTAGCTGAGGCAATTAATAACTTAAGTGTAAGAGGAGCTCCTGCAATAGGTGTGGCTGCAGCCTATGGGCTTGTGCTGGGAATTATGAACATAACTTTTCCAACAAAAGATAAGTTGATTAATAAAACCGAAGAGGTAGCTCATGAATTATTTTTGACCAGGCCTACAGCTGTCAATCTTCAGTGGAGTTTAAATCGCATGATTAATAAATTGAAAAGAGAAAATATAACCGAAACCGAAAAGCTTAAAAGTGTTTTACTGGAAGAAGCACACCAGATTTTTCATGAAGATATAGAAACAAATATGGCTATTGGAAATAACGGAAATGCATTGATTCCATATCAAGCAAGTATTTTGAATCATTGTAATGCCGGTGCTTTGGCTACAGCAGGATATGGCACATCATTAGGCGTGGTTAGAGCAGCTCATAAGGCAGGCAAAAATATAACAGCATATGTAAATGAAACCAGGCCTTTATTACAGGGTGCCAGATTAACAATGTGGGAAATGCTTCAAGAAAACATCCCCGCAGTTCTTATTACTGATAACATGGCAGCCAGCTTAATGAGTTTGGGTAAAGTAGATTTAGTTATAGTTGGTGCGGACCGGATAACTGCCAATGGAGATACCGCCAATAAAATAGGCACTTATGGATTGGCAGTTTTAGCAAAAGAGCATGAAATTCCGTTTTATGTGGCCGCACCATTTTCTACTATAGATTTTAATTTATTTGAAGGAAAAGAAGTCCCTATTGAAGAAAGAAAGTATGAAGAAGTAACACATATCTATGGGCAAAGAATTGCCCCTGAAGGAGCCGGCGTATGGAATCCGGCATTCGACATAACACCGGCCAAATATATTAATGCCATTATAACTGAAAGGGCGGTAATAAAGCCACCTTATCCAAAAAACTTATCATATTATTATAATACCCGTAGTTGATTATGAACGTAGCACGTACCCCGTCCCCTTGCTACACAGCAAGGGAATGTAGCAGGGGGACGGGGTACGTGCTACATGTTTAATAAACTTAATTTATTTGAAAGGAGTGAGATAATTTGGTAGAGATAGATAAAAACTTTCAAGAAGAAATAAAGCGATCAATTAGAGATGTTTACGATTTTCCCAAGGAAGGAATAATTTTTAGAGATATAACTACATTGCTTCAAAACGGCTTATTATTTAAAAAGGTACTGGATTATTTCTATATGTTTTGTGAACAAAATAAAGCAGAAGCCATTATAGGTGTGGAGTCCCGAGGTTTTATTTTCGGCGGCGCCCTCGCGTATAATTTGCAGGTGCCTTTTATTCCCGTTAGAAAAGAAGGAAAATTGCCATATGCAACTTTGAAAGAAAGTTATAGTCTAGAATATGGGGAAGCCACGGTAGAAATGCATGAAGATGCGCTGGTAAAAGGCACTAACACTATTATCATCGATGATTTATTAGCTACAGGAGGAACTTTAAAAGCCACCACAAGCCTGGTAGAGAAATGCGGGGGAAAAGTAGGGGGCATTGCCCTGCTGGTAGAATTATCTTTTCTAAATGGTAGAGATCTACTCCAAGATTATGAAATATTTTCTTTGGCAAGTTACGAGAGTTAAATTCACAAATAATAAAATTCGAAAATCTTATAACAAAGGAGTGCTTTTTATGAGTTACGCAGAAATTGGAGTTTTTGGAGGATCCGGATTTTATGAGTTTTTGGAAGATGTAGAGGTAATAAAAGTGGAAACTCCCTATGGTTTTCCCAGTGAAAAAGTAACTTTAGCAAATTTAAAAGGCAAAAAAGTTGCTTTTTTGCCTCGCCACGGAAAAGATCATTCATTACCGCCACATATGATTAATTACAGAGCTAATGTGTATGCTATGTATAAATTAGGTGTAAAATCAATTATTGGCCCCTGTGCTGCGGGCAGTTTACAAACGAATGTTAAACCCGGAGATTTTGTTATTGCCGATCAATTTGTAGATCGGACTTCAGGTAGGAAAGACACATTTTATGATGGCCCGGTTGCTACACATATTAGTGGTGCTGACCCATATTGCCCTCAATTAAGAGAATTAGTTATTAAAAAAGCTCATGAATTAAATTATGCCGTGCATGAAAGAGGCGTTGTCGTTGTAATTCAAGGGCCGCGTTTCTCAACCCGCGCTGAAAGCAAATGGTTTCATCAAATGGGTTGGGAGGTTATTAATATGACCCAATACCCTGAAAGTATTCTGGCAAGAGAATTAGGATTATGCTATGTAAATATTTCTTTAATTACAGATTATGATGCAGGATTAGAAGGACAGGAAGATATTGCTCCTGTTACCAAAGAAGAAGTTTTTAAAGTTTTTAAACAAAACAACGATAAGCTCCGTACACTGCTTTACGAAACAATAGATAATTTTCCCGATCATAAGCAGTGCTCCTGTGAAGCAGCATTAGATGATGCACGTATTGAGTAAATTACATTGTATATAACATCTTAATATATTAGTTATCACTCGTTTTTAAAGTTAATAAAACTAATATTTTAAAAGGTGGTAATTTATAGTGAGATCTAATAATAAGTTGAAAGTATTTAGCGGCTCGTCTAACCAGCCGTTGGCCGAACAAATTGCTCAATATATCGGGTTATCTTTAGGTAAAGCCCAGCTAGGCCGTTTTAGCGACGGAGAAACTTCTATTGGCATCCAAGAAAGCGTAAGGGGGCAAGATGTATTTATAATTCAATCCCTAAGTGCGCCTATCAATGAAAATATTATCGAACTGCTTATTTTAATTGACGCTCTTAAACGCGCTTCGTCCAGATCGGTAAACGCAGTGATACCTTATTACGGTTATGCCCGGCAAGATCGCAAAACTAGAGCGCGAGACCCTATTACAGCAAAGCTTATTGCTGATTTACTCACTGCTGCGGGCGCAAATAGAGTTGTGGCTATGGATCTTCACGCCGGACAAATTCAAGGATTCTTTAATATCCCTTTTGATCATCTGACCAGCATTCCGCTATTAGCTAATTATTTTCGGGATCAACAGGTATCTGCAGGAGTCGTGGTTTCTCCTGACCTGGGTGGAGTAACCAGGGCCAGGCATTTGGCTGATTTCTTGGATATGCCCATTGCCATTGTTGATAAAAGGAGGAAAGCTCCCAATGAAGCTGAGGTTTATAGCATTATAGGTGATGTAAAAGGTAAAACCGCTATCATGGTAGATGATATGATAGATACCGCCGAAACAATTGTATTGGGAGCCAAGACTTTACTGGAAGAAGGTGCGCATGAAGTTTATGCCTGCTGTACCCATCCCGTATTATCAGGTTCTTCAGTAGAAAAATTAAAGGATTCTGTCATCAAAGAAGTAGTGGCAACAAACACAATACAACTGCCACCGGAAAAAACAATTAATTTAATTAAAACTTTATCTGTGGCTGATTTAATGGGCGAAGCAATCATCAGAATTCATGAGGAACGCTCTATTAGCGAACTATTTGAAACCAAATAAACAAAAAAAAGCAGCAAGTAACTTATATATATGGATAGGAGTGGTTGTATTTGTCACCAATAAGAGTAAGATTTGCGCCCAGCCCAACGGGAGAATTACATATCGGCGGAGCGAGAACAGCTTTATTTAATTGGTTGTTTGCGCGAAAAAACAACGGCGCATTTGTTTTACGCATCGATGATACAGACACGGAACGTTCTCATGAATATTATTGGAAAGGTATATTAGAAGCAATGCGCTGGTTAGGCTTGGATTGGGATGAAGGACCGGAAAAAGGGGGAGAATATAGTCCATATTTTCAATCTCAGAGGTATGAGCTTTACATTAACGAAGTTAATCGACTTTTAGAAGCAGGCAAAGCTTACCGTTGTTATTGTACTGTGGAAGAACTGGCCCGAGAAAGAGAAAAATACCGGCAAAAAGGACAGCCGTTTATCTATCCCGGGACATGCCGGGAAAAAAGCGGGAAAAACGATCATATTTCCCCGGGAGAAGATATGGAAAACACGGTTATTCGCTTTTTGTCCCCCGATGAAGGAGAAACTGTAGTTGATGATCTCATAAGAGGAGAAGTAAGCTTTGCTAATATACATCTAGATGATTTTATTATATTAAAATCTAATGGTTCGCCTACATATAATTTTGCCACTGTTGTTGATGATTGGCATATGAAAATATCTCATGTAATAAGGGCTGAAGAGCATCTTTCCAACACTCCTCGGCAACAGCTTATCTGCAGCGCTTTGAAATATTCAATGTCTGATTATGCTCATGTACCTATGATTTTGGCACCGGATAAAAGCAAATTAAGTAAAAGACATGGGGCGACTTCCGTTCAAGAATTTAAGGAAAAAGGATATCTACCGGAAGCAGTAATCAATTATCTGGCTCTACTTGGATGGTCACCGCCCGGGGAAGAAGAGATCTTACCGTTAGAAGAAATAAAAAATCATTTTTCTTTAGATAGAGTGGTAAAAACTGCTGCTATTTATGATATTAAAAAGATTACCTGGATTAACAGCCATTATTTTAAAGAAGGCGACCCTGACCGGCTTACAGAGCTTTCTCTGCCATTTTTACAAGAGAAGGGATTTGTATCCGAAGATATTACCACCGAACAGAAACAAAAGGTTAATGCTGTTATTAATGTGATGAATGATCGGGTAAAGACTTTCGAAGAACTTGCTGATGCTGTTGACTACTTTTTCTGCGATGATTTTTATTACGAAGAAACAGCCATAAAAAAAATATTTGGCAAAGAAGGAGTTTATAGTATTTTAAAAACACTTATCAATAACCTTAAAGCATTAGATAATTTCACCAGAGAAAACCTTGAAAAAACATTTCAAGATTCACATAAGGAATTGGACGTTTCAGCAGGCCAATTAAACAAACCGGTTAGATTAGCGGTAACCGGAAAAACTATGGGCCCCGATTTAATTGAAACTATCTTGATTTTAGGAAAGGAAAAGACAATACAACGGTTGGAGCAAGCTCTGGAAAAAATCCAATCTTCTTCATATTCATAATCGTTTTAGACATCATAATTAAATATTATTTTAGATCATTTTGATATTATTTACATAGCATTAACTAACAATTAGCCTGCCGGGATATTTTTTCCTTTCTATTAACTCTGTATAGCTTTCTAACATTAGATCAGCACAATATGAAGCAGATATATATTGGGCATTCGTTTTGGCATTTAAACTCATTTCCTCATAAAGCTTTTCATTTTGCAAAAGCTGAAGGATTCTATTTGTATAACTATTCAGAGTTGCATCGGTTAAAAATCCATCTTCACTGTGTGAAACCATATCCGAAGTTCCAAACGCTTTAATGGCAACGATGGGTAAACCTGCAGCCTTGGCTTCGCCGATTACTAAACCCTGAGTTTCAGAAACTGAAGGAAAAGTAAAAATATCGGCACTGGCAAAACAATGAACAATGACTTGACGAGGCAGCAAACCGGTAAATATCACACTATCTTGAACTCCGGAATCTGAACACAACTTTTGCAAATAGTCTTTTTGAGGTCCACTGCCTACAATAACCAACCTGGTATGAGGTAGTCTATTTTGAATTTGTTTAAAAGCTCTAATTAAAAAAGGTAAGTTTTTTTCCGGCCCAAGCCGGCCCACAAATAAAAGAATTTTTTCCTTTTCATTAATTCCGTAATTCCTATGCAACCATCTGTTGTCAATATCCTCAAACTCTTTCAACTCTATACCGGTTGGGATTGTTTGAATAGGAGCACGCACTCCTATTTGGCGTAAATAAAAATTAATGGAGCGGGAGGGAGCAACAACCAGGCTGCATTTATTACAAAAATCTCGCCCCATATTAAGTATCATTCTACGCGATGCTTTATGGGGGAAGGGGACATAATGGGCATATTGTTCATACAATGTATGATGAGTGAAAACAAGGGGTATATTTGTGCGACGTGCCACCCTGTATCCCATTCTGCCGAGCAAAAAAGGAGAATGAGCATGGATAATATCCAATCCAATTTTTCTAACCGTGTTCCTTATCTGGGGTGAAACAGGAATGGGTATGTTATATTCAGAAAAAGTTGGGGCGCGAATAGAAAGAAATCTATAAACACCCTCTTCTCTTGGTTTATCCTTAGTTTTAAAAAGCGGGTAATCAGGCCCAAAAATATATACTTTATGACCTTTTTCTATATATTGCTTGGTAAATATCTCTATGGAACGAACCACACCGCTTGTATAGGGTTTAAAACTATCTGTAAATATACCAATTTTCATCTTGAGGCCACCTTTTATCTATTATATGAGGGTACATTATTGACTTTACTTATACTTCGTCTCTAACTTAATAAATAACCTTATAATATGTTATACTTATTAGAGTCATTATATTTTTAATCTTAGGAGAGTTAAGTTTATGTTAAGCCCCGCATATCACTATTTGTCAGCTTTATTATTCCTCCTCATAGGCATATACTTTTATTTTAACAGTACAGTTCCCGCCCTATCAATTATTTTTGTAGTCCTGGTAATATTCCAATTATTCTTAGCAATAGCCGTTAAAAGGTTCAGGTTAAGATTACAGCAAGAAGAAGAACAAGATATCGATCTCAATAGTGATCAATAGTTATTTATTTTTAAGGCGTAAACGCCGGCTGGAAATTTTCCAATCTTTCCAGGGTTCTATCCCAAATTGGTTCAAGACGGTTATATTTATTTTCAGGTATTTTAAAAACTTCCGGCTCTGAAGCTATGGCTTCGTGCAGGGGAAGAATTTGATGTTCCCGATCCCGGTTTACCCAGGTAAGCATATATTCTACTTTATCAATGTAAGCCTCTTCAGTTTCCGCTTCTTTTGCCAGGTGTAATTTTAAAACCAGGCCGTACTTTACTTCTTCGGTGGGAATTGCACCGGGTATATAATGCTGGTTAGAAACAAAATTACCCATGGAGTAAGCAACAAAAGCTTCATGTGATGATCCGTCATTTTTTTCAATTTCTATAAATTCCATGGGTTGTATTACATGGGGGTGACTACCTAATATCATGTCTGCACCTGCTTTAGCTAAAGATTCGGCAAGTTTCTCCTGCCATATATGAGGGGTAAATTGGTATTCATGACCCCAGTGCATGTATACTGCTACCAGATCTGCCCCTTCATTTCGAGCGCGTTCAATGTCTTCCTCAAAAATAGCCGCTGCGCTTTCTAAAGAAGGCTCGCTATCAACTCCCACATAATTAACGATATAATCTTTTCCTTCCGGAATTGGTATAGCATTAGTACTATCAGTATAAGCAAGAAAACCCACATTAATTCCATTAACATCTACAATTAAAGAAGTATCTCTTTCTTCCCGGCTCTGATAAGTACCAAACGATTGCAGACCAGCATCCCTTAACACATTAATAGTCCGAAATAAACCTTCTTTTCCCATATCCAGTGAATGATTGTTAGCTGTACACATTAAATCAAACCCTGCGTCTTTAAGGTTATGGGCAAGGGCATCGGGTGTATTAAACAAAGGAAAACATGAGTAGCCTCTTTCGGGACCGGCAAAAGTAGTTTCTAAATTAGCCACGGCAACATCAGCATTTTCAAGGTAGTCAGTAATATATTCATAACTGGGGCTAAAATCATAATCATTATTCTCATCTTTTGCCTGATTAAGCTGAATGGTATGAACCATTACATCTCCCGCTGCCATTAATAAAGCTTCTTTATCTTCTTCCTCTTCCTCGATTTCATGAATAGGGTCAGGTTTTTCTTTAGTTTTTTCTTCTGCACTATCTTCATTATAAAAAGGTAAAATGGAAAGCGCTCTAGAAAACTGATCAGAAAATGGAAAATCGATAAAATTAGCAAAAATAGTATAAGCGGCAACTAAAATGAATATAAGCAGCAAAATTACTATGGTTGCCGGGTTATTTTTCTTCTTTTTATTGTCCTTTTTCTTTGTTTTCATAAATATCAATCCTTTATTTTGCTTATACCTTAAGTGATAAACTTCAATAAAGATTATATCATATCTAAAAACATAAAAATAAACAGTTAAAAACAATAAATTTGTATAAAGAAATAACATTTGTTAAATTATTATTTAAGGTAGTCTAAAAAACATAGAGTGGGGGAGGGATAATTAATATGAAAAGCCATACCGCTTATATGACCTTCAATACCTCAAAACGAAGGGAATATATTAACATTACCCAAAATGTGTCAGAAGAACTTCAAAAAAGCAATATAAATGAAGGGATGGCCTTAGTATCTGCCATGCATATAACTGCCGGTGTATATGTAAATGACGCCGAATCAGGTTTCCAGGAAGATATGGACAACATGCTGGAAGAAATAGCTCCATTCGGACCCAATTATAGCCATCATCGCACCGGTGAGGATAATGGCGATGCTCACTTAAAAAGCATAGTTATGGGCAACCAGGTTGTTTTGCCAATTACCGCGGGAAAGCTCGATTTGGGTCCTTGGCAGCAAATTTATTATGCAGAATTCGACGGTCGCAGACCCAAACGGTTAATTATTAAAATTATCGGCGATTGATAGAATTGATAAGCATAAAGATTAAAATATTATAATAATTAATTATAAATTTTTTAGTTAACATAAGATATATTATCGGAAGTTATAAATTTACGAATCTCTTAAGTCCTGTCTTGCCTGCTTTTCTATGATTTTATATTTGTTCTCGGGAATTCATTTTAAATTACTTTAGCGTTATTAAGGGTATCAGTCAATGATATAAATACTACCAGTTATATGGTCGTATATTAATTACTTAAGGAATATGAAAGCTGTTTATGCTTAATACGCTGTATTTCAGGGGACGGTTCCATAGTCTCCCCTCAGTCGCTTCGCTTCCTTCGGCCCTTCGCTGCGCTTCGGGGACAATGAATAACCGTCCCCTTCACACAGCTTACATAAATCAAATTTTACACAGATTACCTTAAACAAAATTTTACATAGATTACCTTAAGCCAATCAAGGAGATTTATCACACAACTGTTCTAGCAATTCTATGGGAATTCAATTTGACGCTTACATCTTATATATTGTTAAATAATTATAAGCTTACTTTACTTATTTTTTTGCTTAATTATTTATTTACTTAAAAGGTTGCCTGGCTTTTTGTTTTTTCTTTCTTGTGGTAGTTAAGGTCTTCCCACTTGGCGCAACGACTCCCCCATCTGCTTACAAGTTTTTCGTCAATGTAGAGTTCGTTAATTTCGCAACTGTTGCTGCAATCATCGCAAATAAAACTCCGGGGATAACAATCAAAGGAAGCTATTGCATGAGCGCCGCGGTATTTTGAAAGTTCGTTAGTATTTTGCTTTTCCCGCAAAGCTAAAAGAGCAGCACCATAAGCCCCCATCACTTTAAACTTGTCAGGTATTATGAGTTCCTTATTTAAAATAACCTCTAAAGCATACTTAATACCCAGGTTGGCAGCAACGCCTCCTTGAAAGAGAATTTCCGGTTCTACTTTCTTGGAACGGGCCACATTAGTAACAAAATTTCTGGCTAAAGCCATACAAAGCCCGGCAACGAGATCTTCCCGATTATAACCCATTTGCTGCTTATGTATGAGATCAGATTCTGCAAAGACTCCACAGCGGCCGGAAATACGCACGGAATTATCAGACTTAAGAGCATATTCGCCAAATTCCTCAATGGGTATATTTAGCCGAGAAGCCTGGTGATCAAGAAAAGAGCCTGTTCCGGCAGCACAGATAGTATTCATGTTAAAACCTACGGCTACTCCTTTTTTTAAATATATGATTTTGGAATCTTGACCTCCGATATCAATAACAGTGCGAACCCCCGGGTTTACGTGGCTGGCAGCAACTGCATGAGCGGTAATTTCGTTTTTTATTATATCCGCGCCGACCATTATGGCCGCTAAATGCCTACCGGAACCGGTAGTCCCTATGCCCCCTATATCTATATCTTTAAGAGGTTCACTTTCTAATTTACGAAAACCTTGCTGGACAGTTTCAATTGGCCCCCCCTGGTTTCGGGCATACCAATCAAATAAAGCTTCCCCATTTTCATCCAGGGCTACAATTTTAGTGGTTAAACTGCCAACATCTACACCAATATAAGCTCTCATAAGAGTATTCCACTCTCCTTTTTTTGTTTTCTTTTTTTATCTTTCATTATATCCAGAAAAGCCTCTAATCTGGTTTGAACGCCTGCTTCGCCGGTTTGTTCGTTAGTAATAATTGTTAAAATAGGTATATCTTTTTCCTCAGTCACACGGGTTAATATGTTTTGAGCTACAATCTCCGGCATACAAGTAAAAGGAAATAAATGTATAATGCCATCAATTCCCTCTTGAGGCGCCAGCACCGTAAGCCCTACATTCTCTTGTCCGTGCCCCCCTACCATCTCATCCAGGTAAGGAGCAGCTGCTTCTTCAATCTCGCTGTGCCTTTCTCTGAGTTTTTTGTCATTAAGCACTTTCAAACGGAACCAGTTGCTGGTGTTAAGTTCACGTTCCACCCATATTCTCTGGGATGGATATTTTCCCAGCCTTTCTATGAGATCAAGGTTAACAAATTTTTCTTGGACTGCATATATTTCCCCGATAATTCTTACCCGGTAAATTTCCTCATTTTCTACTCTTTCTAATTTATTTAATTCTTCCAGATAATTTTTGTAAGCAGCTTCAAATTCTCCTATTGTTTCTAACTGCAAAAGGCGTCGGCTAAAATTATTAAATAACCTATCTGCTTCTCCCCTGTTCTTCTCAATAGCCCTATAATAAAAAAGTTCGTTTTCCGCCGCATCCAATGCTATCAATCGTCTATAACCCCTGACAAAGGCTCGGGAAATTTTAGGCCAGGAAGCGCCTTCTGCTGTAATTAATTGCAGGGTTTTTAAAAACTGCCTCCCCTTCTTAAAAACCGGAAAAGGATTGTCTATAGCCACCATTTCAAATTGATAGCCCAACTTATTAAGAAGTATTTCTTGAATATCAGCGTACCATCCCAAACGGCATCTACCTTTTCCGGTAACCATGGCAATCGTGTTCGCCCCCTGTTCTAATGCTTCCCTCATCTGCCCGATAGTAACTGTCATGGGAAAACATATGAATTCCGGAGCTACTTCCATACCTAACTCCACGGTCCTATTTGTAATGGGAGGAATCACTGTTTCGATATCCAGTTCTTTGAAGATAGTAGATAATATAACTCCCAAATTGCCCATTGTAGGTAAACCTACTACCCTTTTATCAAATGTAGGAACATGAATTTGTTTATTTTTATTCGCCGACCATGAAAGGTCTTTTTCCCCGCCTTTCTCATTTGTGCCTTCTGGACTCTCAATTACCGGAACAGTATCCATAAAAGCCTCTATACGGGTCATAAGGCCCGCTTCACCGGTCTGTTCATCCACGGTTAGAATAAGAAAGGGGACATTCATCTCATTACATTTTTCTTCCAAAAAGTTTTCTATTATTGCTTCCGGCCCGCATTCAAACGGCCCCAGCATAATTAATTTATCTACCATGCCATTACGCAGCCAGTAAAGAGCACTACCTACTAACTGTATTTCAAAACTCCACAGTTTTTCTCCATCATAAATAGAATCTTCAACCTGGTGAACAGCTTCTTCCGGTGAAATCATTTCCGGAGTGTAAACATTTCCGTATTCACGCAGGCGATCTACCAGGTTATAGCCGATATAATCATATAAAGTATAGCTGTGGGCCACTATGCCAATATTAATTCCCCCTTCTTTGCCGAGCGGTGAATTAATTTCTTTCCCTTCCAATAAAGTGAATGCTTCGGGGGTAGTGATTTGCCTGGAGTAGGTGAGGTAAATAAATTCTTTTTGTTTCTCCCATGCAGCATTAAAAGCCCGGCGCGCCTTTCTAGAATCTGCTCCAATTTTTTTAGCTTCCCTAACAAAAGAAGAACGGCCTTTATCGGTAGTATGATGGATATCAAATTTGGGGGATAAAAACATATCATCGGTTAAATTGAAATTGTTTTTCACCATGGCCGGCAGTCCTATGTGTTTCGGGCAAAAGTAGCTATCTTTCCTCCCGCTTACCAACACAGGCAAAAATATGCCATCTACCTCTTTTTCCAATAACTGCCTCACATGAGGAAAAGTTAGTTTCACAGAGATGCATGGTTCATCTGTGGGGCAATCTGTTAATGAATCAAGAGTTTTTCTACTGGTGGGAGAAGAAATTACCGGCTCCACATCCAAATATTCTAAAAATTTACGATAAAAGGGATAATAGTAATAATACCCCATTGCTCTGGGGATTCCTATTTTCATTTACATCATCACCACTTCTTTTTATTAGACATATTAAGATATATTTACTTAAACTGATTGGCAATTTATAAAGTATAAAGTTGAAGCTATAATTTTATTTTTTATTATATTAGCACGCATAAAATAATATATCAAATATAATATGAGGTTTTTTCTACTTTAAAAATATTACTTGCATCTAAAAGCACTTAGGATTTAAACTTACGTGTATTGACAGTATCTCTAAAATACAATAATATTGTATATATAAAAACTAAATACTATTCGAGGATCGGAAGTATTAGAAAAGGCAATATACCTTTCAGAGAGCCGTGTAAGCTGAAAATCGGCAGGTAAGCTCTTTCGAACTCGTCCGGGAGATACCGACTGAAAACTATAAAGAAATTAGCTTCACAAATAATTTCAAATAGTTAGTAGGAAGGTCGCATTGGGCCCGCGTTAAGGGCAAAGAGTGAGCAAGCTCATTGAAGCTTGCTAATAAGAGTGGTACCGCGAAAACCTTTCGTCTCTTGGAACGAAAGGTTTTTATTATTTATTTAATTATTCTTCAAAATAAAATAATCTTAGGAGGAAATATGATCATGGAAAAAGAGAAAGTAATTATATTTGACAGTACTTTAAGAGACGGTGAGCAAACACCGGGCTCTAAACTTAATATGGATGAAAAATTAAAAATAGCAAAGCAATTAGCCAAACTCAACGTAGATGTTATTGAAGCCGGATTTCCAATATCATCACCCGGAGAACTTGATGCTGTAAAAGAAATATCCCGTCAAGTTAAGGGGCCTACCATTTGCGCCCTGGCCAGGTGTGTAAAAGAAGATGTTGATGCTGCCTGGGAAGCTGTAAAAGAAGCGGAAAAACCGCGTATCCATATTTTTTTAGGGGTATCAAACATTCACATGGAACAAAAGCTGCATAAAAAACCGGAAGAGCTTATTGAGCAGGCCGTGCAAACAATAAAATATGCCCGTCAATTTACTGATGATATCGAATATTCACCGGAAGATGCCACGCGAGCCCAAGAAGATTATCTGTTCCGGGTTATAGAAGCCGCCATTGAAGCCGGAGCAACTACCATAAATATTCCCGACACAGTTGGGTATTCGGTTCCCGAAGAATTTGGGGCGTTAATTCGCAGAATTAATGAAAATGTTAAGGGTATAGAAAATGCAGTTTTAAGCGTTCACTGCCATAACGACCTGGGCATGGCCGTTAGCAATTCATTGTCAGCCATTAAGAACGGCGCCAAACAAATAGAATGCAATGTTAATGGAATCGGCGAGAGAGCAGGCAACGCCTCCCTCGAAGAAATTGCCGTAGCTTTACGCATACGCCAGGACATGTTTGCCCACTATACAGACATAAACACTCAGGAAATATATCGAACCAGCCGTCTGGTAAGCAAATTAACAGGCATTCCGATACCGGTAAATAAAGCTATTATTGGTATAAATGCATTTGCCCACTCATCCGGCATTCATCAGGATGGTGTCCTTAAAGATAAACGCACATATGAAATTATCGATACTGATCTTATTGGCGGTAAGCCCGCTCAAATGCTACTTACCGCCCGCTCCGGAAGGCACGCATTGAAAAATGAATTGCAGGCAACGGGATATACCATTCCCGAGGAAGAGTTCGAAGATTTCTATGAGCGATTTGTGGAGTTAGCCGATAAGAAAAAGGGAGTGTATAGAGAAGATATAGAAGCGCTTGTCTTCGAACATCTTTCTTTTACAGAACCTACATACAAGCTTGATTATTTGCAAACTGTAAGCGGTAGTAAAAGCATTCCGGCAGCAATCATCCGCCTTATTAAAGGCGATGAATATTTTGAAGAAGTGGCCATTGGTTCCGGTCCTATTGACGCCGCATACAATGCCATCAATAAAATTACAGGAATAAATATTACTCTGACAAGTTATAACCTGAGTGCGGTTACCGGCGGAAGAGACGCCCTCGGAGAAGTTACCGTAAAAATTAATCACAATAATAAAGACATAACCGGCAGAGGCCTAAGTACAGACATAATTGAAGCAAGTATTAAAGCATATATAAATGGAATAAATAAGTTAATGAAAATGAACGATGTTAAAAACGGCATCCACAGCCAATAAACAATTAAGAGATATTTGCTTTGATCCTTAATTTTCTTTGGCAGTAATCATTTTTTGATCAAATTTAGGTGAATCTAAAATACTTTTAAGAACCTCAATATTTGAATTATTGTGGTCCAGCCAGTTTTTTTCTTCTTCTGCGGTTAAAATAACCGGCATGCGGTCATGTATCGCTTGCAACCGGTTGGTTGCCCGGGTAGTAATAATAACAAAGTAGTTTTGGGAAGTTCCATCATCAGTAGTAAATGATTCCCAAATGCCCGCCATGGAAAAAAGATTGCCGTGATTAAAATATATCCTGTATTTTTGCTTCCCCTTTTGTTCTTTTTTCCATTCAAAAAATGCGTTGGCGGGTATCACACATCTTTGCCCGGCAAATGGCCGTTTAAACATTCTTTTTTGATCTATAGTTTCCGCCCGGGCATTTATTATAATTCCGCTTTTTACGGGATTAGGAAAGCCCCACTTCCATAGGGAGATTTGTGGGGTATTAACCTTATAAATTACCGGTGCAGCTTGGGAAGGAAATATTTCCGGGCCGGTAATGCTTTGATTATCTAAGAGAGAAACTCCGTATTTTTCAGCAATATCTTCTAAACTGTCGCTTAACCAATAACGCCCGCACATAAATACCCCTCCCCCACTCTGAAGCTTAAATAAATGTGCTACATTCATTTTAATTGGTATAGCCTGTGTTTACAATATGGAAGCGGAAAAATACTTTATCACTTTACCTCCCCTCATTTACCATTAATGCTAGATAACTTTGGATAATAATGGAGGTTTTAAAGTTTCTAAACAGGTTGAAGCAAACCATAAGAGTGTTATATAATATATATAATAAGATACTTAATGTATAAAACTACTAAGAAATGACGGTGATGAATTTGACAACAATAGCCAAAAGTTTGCAAGTCTTTGATATCCAGCGTACTTGTGTACACGATGGCCCGGGAATTAGGACCACAATTTTCTTCCAAGGATGCAATTTAAGGTGTTTATGGTGTCAAAATCCAGAAGGTCTGGCGTTTAAGAAGCAAACCAACTCTCAAAACAACTATACAATAGAAGATATGCTGGATGTGGTCCTGCGGGATAAAAATTATTATTTTTCCTCCAACGGGGGAGTAACTCTTAGTGGTGGAGAACCTTTTCTCCAGGACTCTGAAAACCTTCTCAATCTATTGAAGGCGTTAAAACAGGAAAATATAAAAGTTGCTGTAGAATCTTCATTTCACGCTCCCTGGGAAGTTATCAACGAAGCCGCCCCTTACATCGATCTCTTTCTTGTAGATTTAAAGGTAGTTGGCAATGAAGAACTCCATATGCAATACACCAAACGGGATCCTTCATTGATCCACGACAACATCAGAAAGCTGTTAGATTTGGATGCTGAAGTCAAATTCCGGATGGTAATGATCCCTGGATATACTGATGGGGAAAACAATATCCGCGCCACTTCTGAATTTCTAAAATCAATCGGTTATAATTCCATTGAATTACTCAAATACCATAATTTATACGAAGATAAAGCCGTACGCCTCGGCCTGGAATATGAACCACTAAATATTACCATGGAGCAAAGCCAGGCATCCTTGGAAGAAGGCATCAAGCTTTTCCAAAAGTACGGTATCAAAGCAGAAAGCACCTATATAGATTCCCCTCCACCCAAAGCCGAATTTACCGAACGCGTTAAAGAAATAGACGAAACTATCAAAAATACCAAACCTGCCGTTTGCATCGAGGACGCCAGGCTGCGCACAGAGTATTACAAGAATTATGGCTTTAAAAAACCTTATAAAGATGGAGAATTTGCCAAACCCGGGCCAATTCACAGGGCAGAATGCCTCGCCCATGTATTAAAGAACAAAGAAACCAAAATTTATCCCCGGGAATTGCTCGTAGGCAACTTTACTTCCAGCAGGGTGGGCGGAAGAACTTGGCCTGAGTATATATCCGCCGGCAGCGTAATGCAGGTATTAAAAGCCAACAATCGGAAGCCGGTGGCATTTCAGAGCTCACTTAAAGACTACTTTACTTTCCTCAAAGAAGTTGCCCCTTACTGGATCCACCATAGCCAGGTTAGCAAATTGTGGCCGGATCTGGCCCAATTGGGTTTACTGGCAGCCCGGACAACGGAATGGAATATCGGCATGAATTTTAATATTCTGGCCATCGGTCACTATATTGTAAACTTCGACCGTATCTTGAGTTTGGGAACTTCCGGCATGATTGAAGAAATAGAAGAAAAGAAAAAAGAGATGCCCGAAAACACTCACAATTTTTATGACGGCGCTATTATTGCCCTTGAAGGCCTAGAACAGTTCGGCCAAAAATATGCCGAGCATCTGTGGGCTTTAAGCACAGAAGAAAGCGATTCTCAGAGGCGCCAGGAACTGGAAGAATTAGCCGAGATATGCGAACATGTCCCCCGTTATCCCGCCCGCACCTTTCATGAAGCCCTGCAAAGCATGCTGTTTTTGCATATAGCCCTTTGCCTGGAATCTTACGAAAATGCCATATCTTTTGGGCGGATTGATCAAATACTATATCCGTATTATAAAGAAGACATTCAAGAAGGAAGAATCACCTATGAAAAAGCCAAAGAGCTTCTCAGCTTATTCATTCTCAAAATGGACGAACTTGTTTTGGTCAACAACGGGGACAATTTCCCGGAGCTTTTCCGGCTTTTTGAAACTATATCCACCGACCAGGCTTATACTTTCGGCGGAGTGGACAAAAACGGTGCAGACGCCACCAACGATATCACTTACATGCTCATAGATATTTGCGAGCTACAACCCCGGTCAGCCGACCCGGCAGCCCGTATCCATGAAAACAGCCCCGACAAATACCTGGAAAGGCTTGCTGAGGTTTATCTCAGCGGATGCCCCCTTCCCCAAATATTCTGTGATGAAGTATACATAGAGTCATTACTCAGGCATTATCATACTACCATTGAGGATGCTAGAAATTATTCCATTGTAGGATGTGTGGAACCGGTGGCATCCGACGATCATTTTGGCAATACCGACTGCTCTAACATAAACCTGGCCATGCCTTTTTTGCAAGCTCTCAAAGGCCAAACCCATGATTTGTGGAATTTTGAGCGCCGGGAATCCAGACTGAAACTCGCCACGAATTTCGCCCATCATGTTTCCAGGGAAAGGGCCAGTATTAACCGCCTGGTCAACCAGAGATCTACCAAACTCCGCGAAAAAAACAACATGGAAAAAGGGATTTATAATTACCAGCCGCCTTCCAGCATGGATGAGTTGCTTGAACGCTTCCAGGAACGTTTAAACCATTTGGCAAAATCAATTCTGGCCGATCATCATAAAATGGAAGAATCACTCCGGGAAAACTTTCCTACCCCCCTGAGCTCTGCTCTTTACAGAGGGTGCATTGAAAGCGGCAAGGATATTCTCGAAGGAGGAACCACCATCAACAGCAGCGGCATCCAGGCCATAGCTGTTACAGATGTGGCAGATTCCTTCCACGCTATTGAGGAAGTTGTTTTCAAAAACAATCTCTACTCCGTCAACGACGTTATTAAGGCCATAGATGACAACTTCGAGGGTGAAGAAAACCAGCAAATAAGAGAAGCCTTGCGGGCAGTTCCCAAATTCGGGGACGATCACTCCAACAAGGCTACCCAGTGGGTAAACAAAGTTCTGGAGATGTATAACAATGCGCTGGATTCAGCGGGAAGTGATCCGCGAAACGGTCGGTATTCAGCCGGATATTACGCTTTAAACCTGGCCAATATGTTCGGCAAAAATTCACCGGCACTGCCTTCGGGAAGGTTAAAAGGCGTTCCTTTTGCCAACAGCATTACCCCCCACTACGGAAAAGAACAGTCAGACCTTTTATCGGCGCTCAATTCCATAGCCGGTATCGACTTTGCCGAACATGCCGAAAACGGCACCACGGCAACCCTTACTATCGATTCTTCCTTATTTCCGGGAGAAGAAGGCAAGAAAAACCTGATGAACATATTGAAAACATTTTTTAAAAGTGGAGGGATGCAACTGCAGCCTAATGTAGTAAACAGGGAAATGCTGCTGGATGCATACGAAAACCCGGAAAAATACCCGGACCTTCTTATCCGCATAGCCGGTTACTGTGAATACTTTCACAATCTTTCCGACGATATGAAATGGCATGTAATTAACAGAACCCAGTATTCTTAAAATAAGAAGCAAGTGAAAAGATGCAGAAAGAGGAGGATTACTCTGGTTCCTCCTTAAAAAAATAGAAAACAGGGAAGGAGATAAAAGAATCCTTCCCTGTTTTTTAGTAAAACATCTCGCCGGAAAGGAAAGCCCTGGTTTTGGGGTGTTCCGGCTGATTAAAAAAAGTTTCCTTATTATTAACCTCAAGAATGTCTCCGTCTTCCATGAGGCAAATGCGGTGCCCCACTCGTTTGGCTTGAAAATGATTATGGGTAATCCAAACCACTGTGGGCTTCCATTCTTGGCTGTACTTGGTTACCATATTTTCTATTATTTTAATATTGTGGGGATCCAAATTGGCTGTAGGTTCATCCATCAAAAGTACCCGGGGATTAAACACCAACGCCCTGGCCAATGCCACTCGCTGGGCTTCACCACCTGAGAGTGTTTTACTCTTTTGTTTAAGCAAATTATCTATTCCCAGTTCCTTTAGCATTTCCATAATACTTCTTTGATCAACTTGCATATTCCGAATCTTTAAAGGATAGACTATATTGCTCCAAACATTTGCCTTCAACAAGGCTGGCCTTTGAAATACCGTAGTTATCTCCCTCATCATCCCCAGCGGGGGCTGATAATTACCGGAAGTATATTCTTGGCCGCGATAAAAAACCTGTCCCTCATCGGGATCTTCCAAAAAATTTAAAAGCCGCAGCAGAGTAGTTTTACCTGCGCCACTTGGCCCCAGCAAACAAAATATTTCCCCTTCATAAAGATTTAATTTGTCAATCTTTAATGAAAATCCGGGATAGCTTTTGCGCAAATTCTCTATATGGAAACTCATTTCTTGCCTCATATAAGACCTTTCCTAAATTACTTGCTCCATTTAATTTCTAATAGTAGGTATACTTATAATTAATTATCCTCGAACAAGTGCTTTTTCTGTAAATAAATCATGGACAGGTTGGCGATAAAGGCAATGGCCAAGAGAATAATACCAAAGGCTATGGCCACCCCAAAGTTTCCCTTCCTGGTTTCCAAAACTATAGCTGTAGTTAAAACCCTGGTTTTGCCCTCTATATTTCCCCCAACCAGCATCACCGCTCCCACTTCAGAAATAACTCCGCCAAAACCCGCGATTATGGCCACAATAACACCCACCCTGGCCTCCTTGATGGCAGCCCATGCCGCCTGTATCTTGGTAGCACCCAGGGCTATTAGCTGGCTCATAAGATTACGATCTACCTGCATGACAGCCGCCATGGTAAAACCTGCAATTAAGGGAAATGCAATAATCGTCTGGGCTGCTACGATAGCTTCAACATTAAACAACCACCCTAAATATCCCATAGGGCCCATCGAAGAAAACATGATAAATACAATCAAACCCACAACTACCGGCGGAAATCCCATTCCCGTATACAATAAAGCGGTAACAATTGGTTTTCCCCGAAAATTAGTCAAGCCCAGTAAGGCCCCCAACGGGATGCCGATTAAGGTGCTAAAAAGCAGAGCCAACCCGGCAACTCGTAGGGAGACCCCTATAATATTATAAACATACGGGTCGAATTCTAATAATAGTCTTATTGATTCCGTTAATCCATCTCCCATTACTTTTTCTCCTATACCCGTCTATTTAAATAGTTAAAATAACATTTCTTTTCCTATATTATTAAGCGTCAGGAAAAAATAAAGGCTCTCCGTATTCATCTATGCCATACTCGCTAATTTTCTGCTGTGTTTCTTCAGAAGTGAAGAATTCTACTATAAGCTGAGCTTCTTCATACTTGACATGGGTATGCTCGTCAGGATTCACGGGTATGATGCCATAAGGATTGGTTAACTCATCGTCCTCTTCAAAAACAATTTCCAGGTTTGGTAACTTATCTTCCATGGAAAGGAAAGTGCCCCGATCTGCCAGAACATAGCCCTCTCTTTCATTGCAGGCAACCAGAGTATCTCCCATGCCCTGCCCCATGGAATCATACCATTCTTCTTCAGTGACTTGATCATAACCGGCAACTTCCCACAAATTCATTTCTTTTGTATGAGTGCCGGAATCGTCTCCGCGAGACAGGAAAGGAAATCCCTCTTTTGCGGCGTGATCCACAATATTATCCAGGGCTTCATTGATGTCGGCACTGTCATATACGTTGCCGGGATCCCCTTCCGGCCCTACTAATACAAAGTCGTTATACATCACATCAAATCGTTCCGTCCCATAACCGTCTTCTACAAACTGCTCTTCCAAATCCCGGGCATGCACTAAAATAATATCGCAATCCCCTCTTTTTCCGGTTTCTATAGCCTGCCCGGTTCCCACGGAAATAATATTTACTTCAATATTATGTGCTTCTTCAAACTCCGGTAATATCTCATGCAACAATCCTGAATCATAGGTGCTGGTAGTAGTGGCCAAAGTTATTTCAATTACTTCTTGATGAAGTTCTGTTTCCGGTTCGGCTTCCGGAACTGGTCCGGTCTCGCAACCCATCAATCCCATGAATAAAATAGTCAATATTATCGTCATATTAAAGATAAATCCTTTCAATCAAATTTCCTCCTTGCTTATGGATAGCCAGGCTCGGAAAATAATTTATGTAATTGTCATATAACAAGACATTCGAGACATTTTGCATCTCCACACCTTTTTAAACCCGCCCCGATAATCAAAAGAATAATAAATAACATTTAATGTTGGGCGTTATGCATACACCTTCATATCGAACCTATAGAAATATTATCTTACCCTTATTAGCCTGTCAAGAGAAAAATGAAAAAAATGGGGTAATCAAACAAGATCAAATAAAGGCTCACCATATTTTTCTTTGCCAAAACCGGAGATGATTTGTTTTCCTTCTGCCTGCAGCCACCGGGCAAATTTACGAACATCCTCGCTATTAATTGAGGCAAAACGTTCGGGGTTAACTGTTGATAAGACAAACACGTTATTAAATAAATCAGGTTCTCTTGAATCCTCTTGCGTATTCTTTACAATTTCTAACTCAATTTTACTTTGGGACAAGATATAGCTGGCCCGGTCTACCAGGGTAAAGGCACGCTTTTCATTGGCAAGGCTTAAAATTCCCAGGTTGCCGGCCACTCCGGAAGAGGTCAGATACCATTCCCCTGAAGTGCTTACGTCAGAGGCTTCCCAAATCTTTTGTTCCTGCAAATGAGTTCCGGAGAAATCTCCCCTACTTACAAAGGGAAAACCACGCAAGGCTATCTCCCTGAAAATATCCACCGCCCCCACTTCAAGTTCTATTTTCTCAATTAGTTCACCAGGCCCCACCAAAATAAATTTATTAGACATTACCGGGATGATTTGAGAGCCATACCCTTCAGCCATGAACTGTTTTTCCAATTCCGGAGCATGAGTTAAAACCATGTCCACCCTTCCCTGCCGGGCAATTTCCAGGGCACGTCCACTCCCTACAGCAATATGCTTAACCAGTATCCCACTGGACTGGTAAAATGCTTCTTCCAACACATCCAGAAGTCCGGTCTCTACCGGTTCCATGGTACTTGCCAGTAACAAATGATGACTTAAGGCACTACTTTTCTGTTCATAACCCAAGTTTTGCTGCTCTAATGAAAATACTGCGCTATCAACGAAGCGGTCTAGTTCTTCATTAACTTCGTTTTTAAAAGACTGGTAGTGTTCGAGTAAATTAAGCCCTTCTGAAGTTAAAGAAGCTCCACCACCGGAGGCGCCGCCGGCTTGTTTTTCCACCAGTTTTAATCCCAGGGCGCTTTCTGCTTCTTTGATCAAGCCCCACGCGTAACGGTAAGAAAACCCCAACGTAGAGGCTGCTCGACTAATAGAACCTTGTTGCTTTATAACCCTTAACATTTCAAATAGATTATTGCCCGATAAGCGTTTTTCACCTTCAAGTTCAAGATTAACTTTAAACGGGATAAATTTATCACCGGCCAATTACATCGCCTGCACTTTCCCCCGAAAATTTATCAATAGAGATATTACACAAATATTTTAACATAATTCAAACGA
>PUKQ01000098.1 GCA_003550565.1 Syntrophomonadaceae bacterium | reverse complement strand
TGCTACGGTTCGCTGGGGGCTTATTCTTCTGTTCATTGCGGTCGCCATCGGATGCTTAGTCGGTGCAGTATACGGGTCACGGTTACAGAGACGAGATACGCAACTCGGACTCAGGGCGGTACTACTCACCAACGGGCTGTGGTTAGGATTTCAAGCACTCGGATTGATAACTATGGATGAGGCACTCAGCAGTGCGATCTACGTTGTCGGTCTCATCTGTGGGCTTACTGGTGTCGGGGCGTGGATGTATTTCATTTCCGCATATACTGGTCGGTCGTACCACCGTAATCGACGCTATCGCAGACTCGCTGCCAGCGTCTACGTCGGGCTGCTCATCATCAAACTCACAAACCCGATATATGGGTTGTACGTCTCGACGGAACTACAACAGAGCCCGTACACACATCTCGTCGTTGAACCACAACTGTTCTACTGGGTATCGTTCTCGCTCACGTACACCCTCGTGGCGATCAGCTTCTACTGGGTGATTAAGACGCTGCGCCAGTCACCGTTTCCGAGCGGAAGTGTTGGTGCACTCGCGGTCTTAGCGCTGTTCCCAATCGTCCCACGGGCAGCTATCAGTGTACTGCCGAACGAGGTGCTGCCGCCCATTATGCTGGGGTTGAGCTTCGAGCCGATCGGCGTGACCGCGTTCCTGATAGGCGTGTTAGTGTTCGTGGAAAAGCCGTTCCGCCAATTCGAGCAATCCGCCCGCTCGAAAGTTTTTGAGGACGCCGCCGATGCGACGTTCGTATACGATACGGACGGCAGACTCGTCGAGATGAACGCCCAAGCACAGCAGTTGGAGACGGACGCAGCTATCGACCTCGAAAGCATCGGGATGTTCGAGCAGGCGTTCAGCCCCGTCAGCAAGCATGACGGTACAGACGCCGTCCCTGTCGAGATCAATGGAGAAACCCGATACTTCGAGGTTACGGCTGATCAGATGGCCACCGGAGCTGAGGTTGTTGGGACAGTTGCTACCGTTCGTGATGTTACTGAACGCCGAGCGAGAAAGCGCAATCTTGAACTCAAAGAGCGAGCGATGGACGAAGCGAGTGTTGGGATCACTATCAGCGACCCGACCGCCGAGGACAACCCGCTGATTTACGTTAACGACGGCTTCGTCAAACAGACCGGTTACAGCCGTGAGGAGGTAGTTGGACGGAACTGTCGGTTCCTTCAGAACGATGATAAAGACCAGCTCGCACTGACGTATCTCCGTGAGGCAATCGCTGCTGACGAGGAAATAACCGTTGAGTTGCGAAACTACCGGAAAGACGGCGAACAGTTCTGGAACCGTCTCTCGGTGACACCGCTCTTCGACGAGGCTGGTGAACTCGTCAACCACGTTGGCATCCAGCAAGACGTGACGACAGTACGAGAGAGCCAACGCAAGTTGCTCGCGGAACGCGAACGGTTCGAACTACTGCTGGAAACCACTGACGAGTATGCCTTTTTGACCGTTGATAACGAGGGACTGATCCAGACGTGGAACGACAGCGCAGCGAACCTCTTCGGGTACGACGAAACAGCCGCTCTTGGGATGCCGATACAGGATCTTCATACTACCACTGAGCACGGAGCGGGCCGTCCAGACCGATTGCTCCAGCAAGCCCGCCATGCTGGCGAGGCCAGCGACGACGGCTATCGCGTTCGGGCTGACGGATCGGAGTTTTACGCTGATGTCCGCTATGCGGCCCTGCGGGACGATGACAGCGATGTAGACGGCTATGCTCTGATCGTCCGTGACATGACCGACCAACGTCGCCAGCAACGCCGCACCGAGCGGTTCGTCGAAGAGTCCGAGGACGTCGTGAACATCGTCGATCCCGATGGAACGGTCACCTACGCAAGTGGGTCCGCAAAGCGGGTGTTCGGGTATGACCCCGACGCCATCGTCGATGAGAATCTCTTTGATTACCTGCATCCTGACGGGCGAGAGAAGGCCATGGAGACGTTCTTCAGTTGTGTCGAAGAGTCCAACAGCATCACGACCGAGTGCCGGCTCAGATCCCCCGATGGCGATTGGCTCAACGTCGAAGTGCGGTACCGCAATATGCTCGACGACGACGCCATCGAAGGGATGCTTGTCTATCTCCGGGACGTGACTGAAAAGAAAGAACGTGCGCGGCGGTTCGAGAGCATCTTCAACCAGACCTTCCAGTTCACCGGGTTGCTGGAGCCCGACGGGACGGTCGTCGAAATAAACGATGCGGCGCTCGATTTCGGCGGGTTCGACCGAGAGGAATTCATTGGGAACCCGTTCTTCGAAACACGGTGGTGGACCCACTCCGAGGCGGTCTACGACGAGGTTCAAAGCGCTATTGAGCGGGCTGCAGGCGGAGAGTTCGTCCGGTACGAGACCGAGGTACGTGGCGGTGACGGCCTCGCAACGATCGACTTCTCGGTGAAACCCGTCACCAACGAGGACGAAGACGTCTCCCTACTCGTCGTCGAGGGACGTGACATCACGGACCAACAGCGACGCAGTCGTCACCTCAGAGTTATGCAGCGCGTGATGCGCCATAATATGCGGAACGACTTGGGGAAGGTCCGCGGATGGACAGAACTGATGAGCGAGGAGTCGGACGCCGAAGAGCGGGCCGAACAGTTCAAGACGGTCGAATCGATCCTCGACAAGTGGGATTCGATGACGGAGAAAATGAAAGAGATAACGCAGGTTCTCAAGCCCGAAGACGGCGAGTTAGCAATGACAGCCTCCGGCCCGCTGATCGAAGATATCGCTACTCAGATCCGTGAGGAGTACACCGCCGCAACAGTCCTCACGGACGGGGCGGACGGCGAGTCAGTACAGGTGCCGACGACGTTCCGCAAGGCGGTGTCCGAGTTGGTGGAAAACGCTGTGGAAGTGAAGGAGACCGCCACTGTCGAGGTCACCGTCTGTTCAGACGATGACTGGGTCGAGATCAGCGTGGCAGATGACGGCCCGGGAATGCCAGAGATGGAAGCAGACGTTCTGGAAAGCGGTGAGGAGGACCCACTGAACCACGGGAAGGGACTCGGCTTGTGGATGGTGCGGATGATCGTCACACAAGCTGGCGGTAACGTGTTGGCCGAATCGACGACCGAGGGAACGGAAGTGCGACTGCGGGTGCCGTCAGAACAGCACTGAAGCTTCAGATCGAGTTAGCCAGTGATGCTTTGTGAGGTACTGAGTCTTAGCCCAACATCAGTTTGGCACATCAGCTAGTCCCACGAGTTGAGGCCTTCTGTTGACGTAGACCGATTGCTGAACTCACCCTCTATATTCAGCAGCCAGTACTTATCATCTTCTGAGGTGTTTAACAAATCTAGCTGATGTAATTTTGGATATATTTGCGAAAGCCCGGCAGCAAAACGGCTGTAGGCCGTGAGCTGCCTGGAACGTGGAGGTGGGTGGGGAGGAGGGTAGTGGGTGATCGGGCACCAGCAAAAAAAGAGCCGTTGTCGGCTACTCCCACCACTGACCGCGCTCTGGGAAGACGATCTCCGACCATCGAGTCAGCGCGATCGAACACCGACCATTGTACCAGTTCTTCGCAGCCGCTCTGAACCGCACCAGTTCACTTTCCTTAACCATCGTTTGCCTGCT
>PUKQ01000086.1 GCA_003550565.1 Syntrophomonadaceae bacterium | reverse complement strand
TATGAGCAAAAATTGAGTGTTTCCAGGGTGCGTCTTTTGTTTCAAAGTGATTCGAGGAACCGTTCCTATTGATTTGCGTGGGGGCTTCCCGTGCCCGGTTCCTTCTTTATGTTTTTTATAATCAGGGTTTTTGTGGGAGGGGAAATAATTTATTCCCAAGGAGCGATTCTATATGGGGAATAATATTGGAAAACTGAACCGCCATGGTGTTTTTGCGATATTGAGGGATATTTTTTTAATTTTGCTGAACTCTATTTTGTTATTCTGGGCGGCGGGAACTATTTATTGGTACAATGCCTGGGTCTATTTGGCCCTGGTTTTTTTACAGCAAGCAGTGTTGATCTTGATTTTAATAATTTATAATCCGGTACTATTAAACGAACGGGGCAAAGGGGTAAAAGAAGGGACTGTGATGACAGATAAAATATTTGTGCTTCTTTACCTTATTTTCAGTCCTGCTTCTGTAATTATTGCCGGGTTTGATGCGATACGATATGAATGGACGGTTATGCCGGATACATTTTTTATTCCGGGTATTATTATTTTTTTAATTGCAGCTGTATTTGGAAACTGGGCAATGATTGTAAATTCTTACTTTGAAACAACACTTAGGATTCAGAAAGACAGGGGACATAAAGTAGTAGATACAGGGCCTTACCGGTATGTCAGGCATCCCGGTTATTCTGCCTGGATATTGGCAGCTGTGGCTTTTCCATTGATCCTGGGCTCTTATGTTAGTTTTATACCTGTTTTGGCAGGGATAATTGTTTTTGTAATTAGGACATGGATTGAAGATTCGACTTTGATAAAAGAACTTCCCGGCTATAAAGCATATACAGAAAAAACCAGGTTCCGCCTCTTTCCCGGCATATGGTAGTAGCAGGGGGACGGGGTACTTGCTACACTCTGCTTATTTAGCTAACATTTTATTATTATTTCCTTCCGGGATTAACCGGGATTATATTTATTTTTAAACCGTATATTCCAATTAATTTATGATAGATTCCAGTTACAACTTTTACTCTCGGATTCCTCGGCATTTTACCAGTCCTTATTTATACATAAGATATTATATTATTTATATGTAGCAGGTACCCCGTCCCCTTGCTACACTTTAAAAAGTGAGGTGTCCGCCAACGGGTGGCAAAAATGTAAAAATACGCTATGCCTGCTATTGCCTAAAGTCATTGACAAAAATTGGACATAAGTATAATATAATTTATGAGGTTCATATAATAAGAAAGGTGAGTTTAATGGATAAAGAAAATCAGTTGCTATTAGAGCGAATTACTATTAACCCCGATGTGATGGTGGGCAAGCCTACGATAAGGGGGTTGAGGATAACCGTAGAGCAAGTGCTAAAGGCTCTTTCCAAGGGGCTTACACAAAAAGATCTTTTTGAAGATTATCCGGAGCTTGAACCGGAGGATATTAAAGCCGTATTGTTATATGCTGCTGAACGTATTGGTGAAGAACGCGTTTTTAATATTGACGCAGGAGTCTAAATATGCATGAAAATCAGCTAAAATTTCTCGTTGATGTCGGAGTTAGCATTAAGGTAGAATCATGGCTTATTGAACAAGGATATGATACAAAAAGTATTAGAAACATTGATCCAAGGATGCCAGACAAGAAGATTTTACAAATAGCGCTACAAGAAAAACGTATGGTTATTACCATGGATAAAGATTTTGGAGAGCTTGTTTACAACTCCGGATTACCTCATGCCGGAGTTTTGCTTTTGCGTATTGATAACTGTAATTCTGCAGAAAAATTACACATTGTAGAAGAGATTATAAGAAAGTACCGGGACGGTATTTATGGTAAGTTCTGTGTGTACAAAGATAACAAATTAAGAATCAGATCCTAAAATCAAAAATGGGAAGCAGGGGACCTTATCCCCTGTCCCTTAAAGATAAAGAATACTTCATGCCTTTTGATAATTTTCCTGGTTAAAAGATGCAACAATAGAAAAAATTTTTAAGGTGGAAGAAGTCAGTCCGGAACACTTATACTGGTCTGAACTCGATGTTGATTTAACTTTAGATCTAATAAAAAAACCTGATGATTATTTGCTACAATCAAAGTAGTTAAATCATCTTTAAGAGGCCTTTTTTTATTTTTGATAGATCAGGGTACAGATTTTACGGTAGATTGCAGTAGAAGAATTTAGATGTTTATTCTAAAATAAAATATGTAAAAAATGTCCGATAGAGGAGGGACATGTTGTATAAGTGGTTGTTTGTTGAGATATATAATAAATAGTATAATATAAACCAAATATAACAATAAAGACGATCAAAAATGCGCAAATCATCAGAATTACCGGGAAAAATTTGATATGGCAAAAGTTATCTCAAAAGAGAACTTAGCGAGGTGCAGATGCTGTGGAAGTAGATGGCAATGATAAAGAAAAAACAAGGTATAAGCTGGCGGATTTTCAGGAGAAGAATCCGGAAAAGTTTGTTAGTAAAGACCGCATTTTCAGCCATATCCGGGCTGGCGATAGTATTTTTATAGCTACCGGTTGTGGCGAGCCACAGTATTTGGTGAATGAGTTGGCGGCTTATGTGGATAGAAACCCCAAGGCATTTTTTGACACCGAAATTATTCATGTTTGGACGATGGGCGTGGCGCCTTACACCGATGATAAATTCAAGCGAAATTTCCGGCACAACTCTTTTTTTATTGGTCATAATACCCGGGACGCTGTCAACCAGGGAAATGCTGATTATACACCGGTTCATATGTCTGATGTGCCGCAGCTTTTTCGGCGGGAAATGGTTTCGGTGGATGTGGTGTTGATCCAAACTTCACCTCCCGATGAACATGGCTATATGAGTTTGGGGGTGACCGCGGATATAACTAAAGCAGCCATTGAAAACGCTTCCCTGGTGATTGCTCAAGTGAATCGTTACGTCCCCCGGGTACATGGCGATACTTTTATTCATGTGGATAAGGTCGATTTTATAATTTTTCATGATGAAGAGTTGCTGGAATATAAAACCTATGCTCCGGATGATATTGCCATGCGCATAGGAGAGGGCGTATCCCGCATTATTGAAGATGGCGACACCATTCAAGTGGGTTATGGCAGCATACCCAATGCGATAATGGCTCATTTGGAGGAGAAACGGCACTTGGGTGTGCATACCGAATTGTTAAGTGACGGAATAGTGGATTTGATGCGAAAAGGAGTGGTAGATAATTCCTGCAAGGCCCTGAACTGGGGAAAAACTGTGGCTTCATTTTGCATGGGCAGCAGGGAAATTTATGATTATATTGATGACCATCCAGGTTTTGAGTTCAGGACTATCGATTTTACTAATAATCCCTTGGTAATTGCCCGCCAGGAGAACATGGTGGCCATTAACGGAGTTCTGGAAATAGATCTGACAGGACAGGCCACAGTGGAATCGTTGGGAGATCAATTTTACAGCGGGATTGGCGGTCATGCCGATTTTATGCGGGGGGCGGCCATGGCTCCCGGGGGCAAAACCATCCTGGCTTTTCAGTCTACATCAAACGACGGTAAGTCTTCGCGCATAGCACCCCTTTTAAAAGAAGGTGCAGGAGTAACGCTTACCCGGGGCGATGTGCACTACGT
>PUKQ01000185.1 GCA_003550565.1 Syntrophomonadaceae bacterium | reverse complement strand
GGTATATGCCGCGGCAAACAAGGCACCGGTTCTTTTAACCGCCCGGAATGAACTGATAGATGAGGTAGAATCCTATTTTGACACTTCATCATTTTTGGTAAAAGTTACTGTGTTTGGTGGAACTGAAGTAATAACTGATTCTGTACTGGCAAGAATAGAAGATATTAAATAATAGTCATGTTGTTGTTAACGAAGTATTTTACCCGAGGTGCTTTATGAGTAAAACAGATAATATTGTAAACATGTTATGCTTGATGGCTCAAAAACCCGGCCTTACAGTGGAAGAAATGGCTAAGCACCTGAATGCTTCTGAACGTACAATATACCGTTATTTAAATGATTTAAAGAAAAACGGATATCATCTTTATAAAACAGAAGATCCTCGTTCTAGCCTACAGCGCTATCGTATAGCTCCTCTCAAGCTTACTGGCAGTGAAGCCCTAGCACTTGTTACTACCTGCCAACCATTTTTCAATCAGAAGGGATTGCCATTTTCCCGTGATTTGGAAACCGCCATTGAAAAAATCAAAACTGCAATCTGTCATCGGGATGAGCTGGAGCATTTTTACAAAATGCGTCCCCTTTATACTTATTTAAGCAATCAATCAAAAGATTACACCCCTTGGGAAGAAATAATTCACACTATTGAAGAGGGTATGAAAAATAATTGTATTTTAAATGCTGAATATGACTCTTTTTCCAGCGATATTTCTCGCAACAGGAAGTTAAATCCTTATAATCTTTTTTGGCACAATGGTAACCTTTATCTGGCGGCATACTGCCATAAAAGAAGTAAAATACGCAGTTTTCGGGTGGATCGCTTTATCTCACTGGTTAAAACCGCCCAAAAATTCGAACGCAATGATGACTTTAATCTGGGAAATTACCTTGAAGGAAGTTGGCGTATCTACCGGGGCATGGAAGAAGTGGAGTTAAAAATATTTGTCTATTCACCTACATCTCGGCTTTTCAGGGAATCAACATACCATCATACTCAGAAAAATTACGAATTAGAAGATGGTTGTCTGGAATGTGTGTTCGAAGTAACCGATACTCCTGAACTGAGAAGTTGGCTTCTTTCTTGGGGAAGCCAGGTAATAATCCAAGAGCCAAAAGAGCTAAAAATGGACATACAACTTGAACTTCAAAAATGCCTTGAGAATTATCAGTGCCTGGAATAACTTAGGGTTGATTTTAGTAGAATGACCTTCAAACTTTAGCTAAAATTTTAATCTACTGACGAGATTTTACTTGATACTCTTATTAAAATACTTCATAACTATAAAAAATCCTTATATTAAAAAAGCTATTAATTATTTTATGCTTCAATAATTTGATGTTGCCGCAATATGAACAACATACTAAAAGGTATTTTTAAGTGGCATATAATACTGTTTAGTATAAAATTTTTTAAAAATAGAAGGAAATAATATCCGTACGTAGAATCTTGTTTAATAAAGTTAGATTATTTTTGCTTATTATTTATAAAATAACATATACTTTTGGGGAGATTTATTTAATTGATTTAGAAAGGAGGAGGAAATTTTTACAACATTATTCTGAATTTATACTGTCAGTAGTTTTTTAAAACATCATTTTTATTTTTAAGGAGGAATGAATAATAATGAAACAACCTTTATGGGAACCGAGTGATTCAAGGATTAAAGATGCCAATATGACTAATTTTATTAATTACGTTAATGGAAAACTGGGCACAAACTTTAAAGATTATGAAAGTCTATATAACTGGTCGGTGGATGATATTGTAAGCTTTTGGAGCATTATGTGGGAATATAGAAATGTAATTTATTCACAAGGATACTCTGAAGTTGTCGATGATACAGAAAAAGTATTCGGCCGCAAATGGTTTGAGGGAGCCAAACTAAATTTTGCCGAAAATTTGCTGCGTTTTAAAGATGAAGATAAAGTGGCTATGATTTTTAAAGGTGAAGCTAGTGAGCCTCAAAGAATTACTTACCGCAAACTTTTTGATGAAGTTGCTCGCATTAGGCGTTCCTTGGAAGAGATGGGGATCAAAAAAGGTGATCGGGTGGCAGGCTTTATGCCCAATATGATTGAAACAGTGGTAGCTATGTTGGCAGCTACCAGTATGGGAGCAATTTGGTCGTCATGTTCACCAGACTTTGGCGTTCAGGGGGCTTATGATCGCTTTGGACAAATTGAACCCCGGATATTATTTACTGCTAACGGCTATTCTTATAATGGAAAACTCTTTAATTCTCTGGAAAAAGTAAAAGAATTAACAGAAAAAATCCCTTCCATTGAAAAAGTTGTAGTAGTTCCATATACGGAAGAAAAGGCAGATATTAGTAGCTTATCGCAAGCAATACATTATCAAGACTTTCGTGCCTTGGAAGATGGGCTTTCTATAGAATTTGTTCAACTTCCCTTCGATCACCCGGTTTATATACTTTATTCTTCCGGCACTACAGGAGCGCCTAAATGTATTGTGCATGGTGCCGGAGGCACATTGCTCCAACATCTGAAAGAATTAGTTCTTCACACCGATTTAAAAAAAGATGATACCATACATTATTTTACCACCTGTGGATGGATGATGTGGAACTGGCTGGTAAGTGCACTGGCTGTCGGTTCCACCATATTTTTATTCGATGGTTCACCTTTTTATCCTGATGCGGGTGCTCAATTCCAGCATATTCAGGATTTTCAAATTAATATTTTTGGAACCAGCGCGCGTTACGTGGCTGCTTTAGAGCAGGCCGGGGTAAAGCCCGGGGAATCCTACAAGCTTGACCACTTAAAATCTATATTATCTACAGGCTCGCCACTGACATTGGAAAGTTTTCACTTTGTTTACCGGGATATAAAGAAAGATCTGTGTCTTTCTTCTATTTCAGGGGGAACGGATATCGTATCTTGTTTTGCTCTGGGTAATCCTACTTTGCCTGTTTATCCAGAAGAGTTGCAATGTCGTGGCCTGGGGATGAAAGTAGAAGCTTATGATGATTATGGCAACTCGGTTATTAATGAAAAAGGAGAATTGGTTTGTAGCAAACCCTTCCCTTCCAGGCCTGTTTATTTTTGGAATGATGAAAATAACGAAAAATATCATAAGGCTTACTTTGAAAAGTTCCCCGGAGTATGGGCTCATGGAGACTATGTTTTAATTACAGAAAATGGGGGTGTAATTATATACGGGCGTTCTGATGCAACCCTTAATCCGGGTGGAATAAGGATCGGAACTGCCGAGATTTATACGCAAGTTGATACCATTCAAGAAGTAGTGGACAGCTTAGTGGTTGGTCAAAAAGTAGACGGGGATGAAAGAGTATTACTTTTTGTAAAACTTGCTGAAGGAGCTACTTTCAATGATGAGTTAGAAAAGAAGATAAAAACCACTATCAGGCAAAATACCACACCCAGGCATGTTCCGGCTAAAGTAATCCCTATAGCTGATATACCCTATACTATTAATGGTAAAAAAGTTGAAGTGGCTGTGCGCCAGGTAATCCATAATGAAGCAGTTAAAAACAAAGAGGCCCTGGCTAATCCGGAAGCATTAGATTATTATGCTAACCTTCCTGAACTTCAAGAGTAGTCATTAAAAAGTTTTAATAATTGGAAAGGGGAAAG
>PUKQ01000091.1 GCA_003550565.1 Syntrophomonadaceae bacterium | reverse complement strand
TTTTATAACTCCTGTTTTTAAGAAGGAACTCTCCGGCTATCGAATCTCTGAGCCAATTTCCCTTGCCGACCGATCCAACGACATCCGCATCAACTGGATAGCCGACACCCCGACAGATACAAGCATAACGGTAGAAACCGCTGTAACTGATAGCGATACATTGAACGGGGAAGAATGGGAAGAGCAGACAAGTGGAGAGCTTATCACGAATATCCCAGAAGGTGACTTGACAGGTAAATATCTTTGGATTAAACAGACTCTCGAAACGACAGATGATGAAGTAACTCCTACACTGCAGGAGTTGTGGTTAGAAGAAAGTGCTATACCTCAGGATGTAGTTGAACTTGTTATGAAACCTCTCTATAAGTTCAGCAACGTAGAGGGTGAACTGACAGTTAACTACAGTGCTAGTAAAGGTAACTTGGAGGGAGCTGGCGGGGATGTTTCGAGCTTTGAGGAGACGTTTACTCCTACAGAGTTGGAAAGAGTAATTAACCCGCTCATGCCTGAGTATATCAATAATACTATTGAGGACCTTGAAATAGAGTTCACGGAGATTACGTTTTCTGATGCATTTGTAGATGATGAGCTTATTGAATGTGCCGTGACGGATTATACGGTTACATTCACACATATTGACCATATCGATCCATAAGAGAGGTGTTTTGAATGTCGCCACATTAAGTGACCTGCAAATAACCTTCACGCATACGGATAATCTTTAAGGGAGTGAGAAGATGGAGATCACAAAGAATGTTAGTTTGCATAACGAGTTCACAATTATAAAAAGAGACATCAGGACAAACAAGACCGAGCAGGTAGGTAAAGCCTACAATATTATTGTTGACCAGATGTGGGAACGGCTTTGTAATGAGGACAGTTATTTTAATAATATTGCTTTTGGCACGGGTTCAGGAACACTTAGCACCTCTAGAACCGGCTTGTTCAATTACCTGGACGACAAAAGTGCAGAAACTACGGAAGAGGTTTGGGACTACCCTGTTTCCAAATGGCAGAGAAAGGTAATCCTTGCACCCGAGGAGTACGTGGGCGAAGAAATCAGTGAAGTTGGAGTCGCTTATAGCAGCGGAACGGGCAATCTTGTCACCCACGCACTGGTTGAGGACAGCGAAGGTAATCCTATTACTATCCCAAAGACCGAGTTTGATGAGATTACAATTTATGCTGATGTTTATATCACACTAGATGATAATATGTATGATGGGCAAGTCAAGTTTTTCCCGTCTGCAACCAATAACAGGTTGGTGCAGTTTTTGTTCCAAAACCAATCCTCACTGTTTGGGCAATACAGGGTAGGATATGGCGATACTTTTGGAAGTACGTGGTTCGCTACAGGTTCAACAGCAAGCCGAACAGCAGATGTCGGCAATAGAAAAATCCTTTTTTCTGAAGAACGCTTCGGCACTGCCGATGGGAATAGTGACTATGGTATTTGGAATGTAGGATTTGCTAGTGATACAGATGAGATTATCTTCACTTCTGTTTTGCCGGTAACTGGTGTGTTCGAGGGATACAACGTAGAAGGTGAGGAAGTGGGCGTAGGAGACGGTACTACCACAGAATTTGATTTAAAGTGGGAAAAAGGGAGCAACTTAACACTTAAAGTTGATGGTAGTCCAGTAAGCGAGGATAATTATGAGTTTAACTTTCGTAAAGAGTATATAATAAATAAACAACTCCCTCCAGACGGACTCCCAGGCCATGGCCATGGAGTAACCTTCACCTCAGACGATAAATACATGGCAGTTGCTCACAGGAACGGAGACTATATCACAGTCTACGATCTTTTCCTTGACGGTGCAGACCACCACATAATCTTCGATACCGCACCTACTGATGGGGCTGTAATCACAGCGGATTATGAGATACCTTTTATCCCTAAAGATGAAAACCATGTGTTGGATGTAAGTTTTAGCATCCAGTTCAGCGATGGAGGGGAGTAATATGAATCATAAGATTACAGTAGTGTGCGAAAACTGCAAACACAGGTTCAGAGGTTGGTCAGAAAGGGATACAATTGCTTGCATCAAGTGCAGACACAAGACAAAGTTCGACAGAAGCAAAGTAGGAGTAGGAGTAAGTGAAAGTGTAACCGTAACCAAATCGAGTAAGCAACCTACAAGCTATTGTGTCGAGTGTGGTTTTGAGTTACAGTCACACATGAACTTCTGTCCTGACTGTGGCACAGAAAGGGTGGATATCCATGGAGAAGGATAAAGGGACACACTTCTGGGTCGATATTTACGATGATTACGTTATCAAGAAGCCAAGGAGACCTGATAAGGCACACGAAGACCTGAAACAAATTGCGGAGATGTCTACCAAGCTGTCTATCCAGGTACCAGAAGTTCTGCCTTGTCGGTATGAAAACGGCGATCTGATCCGACCACGAGCACAAGGAACGAGGATGAACAAAGAACATTGGCAAGGCTTTGGCATTGAGATGGCAAAAAGGCTCAGCGAACGGATAGAATCCGCAGGTTACTTCTTGAGTGAGCTGAACCAGAGGAACCTGTTTTATAACGAGAAAACGAAGAAGTTGGAAGTTGTTGACTTACACACTTTGGACACTTTGGGTCTTAGATGCCCAGAGGGTGGAACGAAAGTCAGGGAGTAGCAAGGAGGTTCCACTATGCTTACGATTGAGTTTGTTGAACACATAACTTCAGGAAAACTACCACAGGGCTACCACTTCACCGATGGGCAGTTTCACTTACTGTACGTCGACGACGGTGAACTATATGATATAAACACGTTCGTCGAGTATGGCCTATGGGAAGGACTTGAATTCTCAGACCCTGAACAGATGGTACCAGACGACGACGTGACAGAGTTCTCGATTCACTACCTACCAGGTACTCACAGATGGTTTGTGTGGAAGTTACGAAATATACCAGCTGATGAGGATCTCCACCGCTACGCTGTGGTTCCTGATGAAGAGCCAGCTATCACGGAGACGGTGTACAAGCTTTACTACGCTTACGACGTCGATAAGCTGTACATGAACACGTATGAGTTCTGGAACTTTATTGCGACTCTCCGACACGGTCTAATGAAGGAGTTGGCCGAAGACCATCACCTCCATTATCATACGAATGAGCGCCATTGGGAGCAGCACCAGAACCAGTCAGGAACCTCCCTTCCAGACGCGGGAGCCGACTATCGTGGTCTCTTCTTTTTGGTACTGAACGAGAATAGTCCTGATGAGCTCTACGTATGCATGCAAGTATCAGAGGACACGTACGAGTGGAAACAAGTCTCAGTTAGTTAGTGAGGTGATACCGTGCCGAAGGATAATGAAACTCCACGTAAGTGTGACCACCACGAAGAACTAAAAGGAAACCTAAGTAAGTCTTCAGATCTCCTATCATCAATACTTACGTGGCAAGCGAAATTTGAAACCCAAATAGAAATTATGACTAAGCTTATTGACGCTCAACAACAGACACAGAAGGAAATCAAAAAGTGTATATCGGATCTTAACCTAAAGCTTGCAGAGCACTACACCACTAAACAACAGTTTGACACTTTTAAAGACCAAGTGTATAAAGCAATTGCCGAACTGGATGGGGAAACAGAAAAGAAGATTACCAAGTTG
>PUKQ01000054.1 GCA_003550565.1 Syntrophomonadaceae bacterium | reverse complement strand
ACATGGAAATACCCCTGGATCTTACCTTTGAAGGCGGTTTCCGTTCTTTCCTGGCAGCGGTGGGGCATTTGCATTACCCCCGGGATGGAAGGCGCGCATTTCGCGTGGACAGCATAAATTTAGGGCCATCCCAGATGGATATTTATGGTGCGGTCTTTTATCAAAAAGAACATGTGGAACCGGAAGTAGACGAAGTTGATGAAGTAGACGAAGTTGATGAAGTAGACGAAGTTGATGAAGTAGACGAAGTCGATGAAGTAGACGAAGTTGATGAGATGGATATAGAGTTGTAAGAAATTATTGGCAAACATATAGAAGCAGATTTTTAAAGCACAGCAGCCTTATAAGTTGAGGTGTCTATTTTTTTCCTTTTCCCGGTGGAGAAAAAGTATTGTTATCCCCTGATTTTCTTGTTTTCATCTGTGGGGGGAAATGAGGAAAAAGGTTTTTTTTGCACTCCGGCGGCAAAGAATGATATAATTAAACCAAAAGGGATAATTTTTTTAAATTGAATTTATTTTATCCCGAAGGATATCAAAGGAGGGTTTTTGTGAGGGCAAGTTTTTCTCGCAAAAATATTGGGCAGGATTTAGTTAAATCCGGAAAAATTACAGAAGAACAGCTTCAAGAGGCTATCCGCTACCAGGAAGAAAATGCCCAAAACGGCGATAGGCGCATGTTGACGCAGGTGCTGGTTGAGCTGGGTTATGCTACGGAACATACAGTTACCAGCATTTTGGCGGAATCCTATGGGGTGCCTTTTTATTCTCTGGAAGAAGTGCAAATTGATGAATCGGTTACGCCCATTTTAGATCCAAAAACTGCCCGCCGTTATCAGGCCCTTCCCCTCTACATAGAAGACTCTTACCTGGTAATTGCCATGGTCAATCCCTTTGATGTGGTGGCTATTGATGACCTGCGCCTTTTAACCGGTTATAATATTAAGCCCATCATCGTCATGGAAAGTGAACTCAAGGAAGCCCTGGAGCGTTTAAGCAGGGATCTTGCTGATGTGGAGCAAGAAGACGAGGAAGAGGAAGAAAAAGATGAGGGCCAGGTTGTTACCGATGAGGAAACTGAGGATTCATCTCCGGCCATGAACCTGGCCAACCAGATATTTAACCAGGCCGTGCGGGCGGGAGCAAGCGACATACACATTGAACCCCAGGAAAAAAACTTGAGGGTGCGCTTTCGTATTGACGGCGTATTGCACGAGGTCTCTCATCAGCCTCGCCGCATCCAGCCCGCGCTGATTTCCCGTATCAAGGTCATGGCTAATATGGACATTGCAAATAGGCGCAGCCCCCAGGATGGGCGCATTACCTTGCGCATAGATGATAAAACGTTTGATGTGCGGGTGGCTTCACTGCCTTCGGCGTACGGAGAAAAAATGACCCTGCGTCTCTTAAACCGCAGTTCCCGCCTTATCACCCTTGAAGAACTTGGTTTTCCACCTTCCCAGCTTTCCAATTACAGCAAGCTAATGCGGACCCCTTATGGGATGCTGTTGGTTACGGGGCCCACGGGCAGCGGTAAAACTACTACCCTTTATTCTACTCTGGCGGAATTAAATGAGGTGGAAAAGCATATCATTACCGTGGAGGATCCCATTGAGTACCGCATGGATGGGATTAACCAGATTCAGCTTAACCCCAAGGTGGGGCTTACTTTTGCCACCGGCCTGCGTTCCATCCTGCGCAATGACCCCGATATTATGATGGTCGGTGAGATTCGTGATGAGGAGACAGCCCGCATAGCCGTGGAATCGGCATTGACAGGGCACCTGGTCCTTTCCACCCTCCATACCAATGACTCTGCCGGCGCCATAAACCGCCTGGGTGATATGGGCATAGAACCGTACCTCACCGCTTCTTCCCTTGTGGGTGTTTTGGCGCAGCGCCTGGCGCGGGTATTGTGCCCACACTGCAAGGAGCCACACGAAATAAGCCGCACGGAACTGCTGGAAAGCGTGCCCGATTTTCCACTTGATGAGGGGCAGGAGAGTGTAACCATGCAGAAGCCCGTGGGCTGTGTGCGCTGTAATAAAACCGGCTATCGCGGCCGGACGGGGGTTTACGAAATACTTACCATTACAGAGGCAATTCAAAAATTAACCCTTAACCGTGCTTCGGGGGGAGAAATAAGAGAAGCGGCTATTCAAGAAGGCATGATCACCCTGCGCATGGATGGACTTTACAAGGTAAAAGAAGGTGTAACATCCCTGGAGGAAATCATGAGGGTAGTTGCTTAAATAAATTTTTCTCTCAGGTACATCCAGATATCTCCAAAAAAAATTGGGAAAAAACATAAAATGGATTGACTATTCATAAAATTAATGATACTCTGCTTGTAGCATAGAAAAATAAAGGATCAAAGGAAAATAAAAAAATAATAAAAATTTATTGACAATTCATATAGTAAGTGTTATTATTAGTATAAAGATGAAGAAATAAATATTGGCAGTATGGGCGAGAACCTGAACGACAATGGCAAACCTTTCGAAAGGAAGGGGCGCAAAGCCAAGGGTCTAAGGTCCTGAAGATAAGGGCTAGGACAGCCGGGTTACCGAAACAGGTTAATTTTATAAGCAGGTGCTTCTCAAGAAGGATAAGGTTTTAGCAGGTTCTTGCTCTTGAACATAAAGGTGAAAGGGGGTGAATTTGAAAGAACTTTAAGCGGTTAGAAGGGTAAGAAGAAGTGGGGTAACTGAAGGTTAGAGTGGGAAGTACGAAAAAAATAAAATTTTGAAGGGAGGATCAACTTATGTTTGATATTGGAAAGTGGGGTAAAGCAATGAGGAATAACCAGGAGGGTTTCACCCTGGTAGAGTTGATGGTGGTCGTGGTTATCATCGGGATTCTGGTGGCTATCGCCATACCCATCTATAACGCCATCACCGATGGCGCCGAGCAGAGCGCCGTGGAGGCGAACCTGAGGACCATTGACAGTGCTTTAATGCAGGTACAGGCAATGGGTGATCTTGAAACGGATCCTGAATTAGGTGACCTTGAAGGTGAATTTATTGAGCCTATTGAGCCTGCAAACACGGAAACGTATGGTGTAGCTGATATAGACGGTAGTTGGAGGGGAGTTGTAACAGGTGGCCAAGCTGGTGGCGTTGAAAGTGATTTTGATGGCGAATATCTTCGCACCCTGCCCTGGAGAGACGGAAGCTAATCAACACTGTGTGTTAACCTGTTAACTTATTGACACAGGTAGCAAAAAGAGATTGAATTGGGAGGCACCTCCTGCTATATTAGATAGCGGGAGGTGCCTTTTTATGAAAGAGAGAAGGCTTATAGAATATCCTGGTCCCTTTATCATGTTATCCGGCAGGAGAATAACCGGGAAAAGGTTTTTCGGAGCAAGCCGATAAAAAATTTATCTACAAAGCCTGTTTATAATCAAACATTGATCCACACTGTATGATAAGAGAGGAGTATTATGGGGATTAGAGAAATCGGGCCAAAACTTCCCTTTTCTTTGCTGGTTATCAGTGCTTCCTATATTGTTATTATGTTGCTATTATCTTATTTGGTTGATATCCAACAGTTTAACGTATTTGGTTTACAAGACTGGATTGCGGGAAAGGAACAATATGAAGTCCCCCTTTGGTGGTTACATTT
>PUKQ01000030.1 GCA_003550565.1 Syntrophomonadaceae bacterium | reverse complement strand
CCCATCTTGTAAACACTAAAATTAGGTATGACGTGGTTACCTACAGGATCAAAATAAAACTCAGGCTCCTCATACGTCACGCCAGCTACTTTCTGTTCTATAATCGAAGCGAAGTGATTAGCAACTGGTCTAGGGTAGTCTTTGTTTTTCTTTGTAGGAGTGGGCCACTGATCTCCTTCCCAAAACATATTATACTCAGCCCACTGAGAAAGGTATCCTTGACTAGCTTTATAATCCATACCCTCCTCAAAACGTTTCTTTATCTTAGAAACCGTTTTCCTATCTTCATCACTAACTATCGGAGCTCCTTCAGATTCTATCTCTTCTAATTCTTCTCCTTTTTTAGGACTCATTTACTAATCCCCCCTTTCTCCAGTTCCAAACAGCCAAGAATAAGCTTCTTCCATTTCTTCTTTAATACCTTCTGCAACCTCTTTGTTCTTTCCAGTAACTTGGTTAAACTTTTGATTAAGGTTGCTTTTAAGGTCTAATCCACCGGTATCCTTTTTAGAAGAACGTTTATCTTTCTCTTTAGTGAAAAATAATCCTACTAAGACTCCAAATAATGCTCCAAAAAACGAAGATAGAAATAAGTAAATATCTATCAACTCCTGCTCCACCTCCCCTGAAGATGTTTGGGAAGCGGTTTCCCCGGGTTCCTTTCTCTAAAACTTTTCCTAGCATTTTTCAAAGTAGAAGCAACTGCTTTTTTCCTAGGATGCCCAGCGTTTACCATCTCAGAAATATTTCTAGAAACTATGTCTCTGGAAAAACCTCTTCTAAGAGGCATAATTAAACCTCCCAACCAAAAATATTTGATAAGTAAAACAAGATTAAAAATTTTAACTTCCTCGCCTCACATACGGGTTGTGTATCTACTCTAGTTTTAACCTTTCCATTCTTTTTACAAGAGCCTTTTGATTTTATAGTTTCAGACTTTTTAAATTTGTAACACATACCACAAGAAAGGTTCCATCCTATAACACCTTCTCTTTTAGCATCAGCTCTTTCTCTGATGTATGTAAACTTATGGGTGGTGCTGTAAGAACCTCCTGTATAAGAACTGTCACCCCAATAAACAGGATAAGCATGTTCAGGGTGTTTAATGCAGTATTCTTCTTGAGTCATACCATGTTTTCTTACGTGAACTCTAGTAAGTAATTCTACTTGCTCCCCACATTCTTTACAAGGAAAAGTTTCTTCATACGAATAAGCTCTAGGTAAAACTATCCCCATTCCAGATAACCTCCTCGGGGTTTAGTGGTCTCAGGAGTTCTTAGCTCTGGTGGTATATTGTTTCTCTTAGGTCTTTCCACCCCCTTTCTAGGTTGGGGTCTTCCCATAACAAAATATCTATCAACGTCTTGTGGGTGATGTTCACAGCTCTTAGCTATGTCTTCTGGATTAGTTTTAGACTGTTCACAGGCTGGATAAGTTCTTATGCTGTTAGGACAATTCCACGTGAACCTTAAAAGTGGAACACCGTCTTCTCTAGGTTTTAACCATTGATGCAACCTTCTCCAACCGTTAGACAAATCATTATCAGCTGGAAGCAGCCTTAAACCTTTCTTTAAGAACACTTCAGCTGTACTCTCTCCTGTACCGCTCTGTTTATTCCAACAAGAAGGATCAGCGTATATCATTACAATATTTTCTGGAGCCCCGTTTAAGTCTTTGCTAAGCTCTATTACATGTTCAGCCTGTTCTGAGTCTGTAACCTGATGCGGATAATATTCTCTATAACAAACAACATGTCCCTCAGGGAAAACTGCATACCATTTAAAACAAGCTCTAGAGCCGTAACCAGCGTCGTAAGCTCCGTATATTTGACAGTACTCCGGAGGGTACCAATTTCTATCCCTCAATACGTGAATGTCCATATCCCATTCAGGGAAGAAAGCTCCTTCACCTACCATAAAAGCTTCTTCTGGAGTTGTAGGATATTCCCTCCTATAAGAGTTAGGTAAATCTTTCTTAGTTCTTTCATACCAATCTTCATTACGTCTAGGATCTGTATACCAAGGCAGAAATATAGGTGTAAAATTGTTCTGTCCGGCATAAGCCTTAGACCAAATATCCTCAAAAAGAGTTCCCCTCTTACCAGTGCTCAGTCCTATAACTTGACCCCCGGTTGGACGGTTTATCACAGGATAACCCGCGTCCCAGATCTCTGCTGCGTGTTCCTGAAACGCCCATTCATCAAGTAAAACCAAATTAGCTGTAAAAGATCTCCCTGATTCTGGAGAAGAAGTCATAGACTGAAAAATAGACGGCTCAAAACCTGGAGTTTCTATAACTACAGAAAGTGCTGTAGAATACCAAGTTGGACCGTCCCAATCTTTACTTTCTTTCTTAGTACCCTTCTCTCTTATTATCCAATCCGGAAGATGTCTCAACATGAACTTCATCTTCCTAACAAGTTCTTTAGCATCAGGGTCTTCTCTTTTTGAAAGGGCCACAACAAAGAAACCTTCATTGAAAAGTATCATAGTTAAAGCGTAAGCTAAAGCCAACCAAGATAAACCTAACTGTCTAGCCTTCAGAATAATAATTAACCGGTCTCTCAGAAAGGCCCGAAGAGCTCCCCTCTGACCTTCCCACAATTGAAAAGGTATCACGACTCCTGGGTGATCCCGGTCTTCTATTTTTAAATTATCCTCAATGAAGGTTTCTTTATCTCTACGGTATTTCTCCCATTTAACCTGATTCTTCAGTTCCTCCGGATTCGCCATCTTCTGCCGAAGTTTTGTCGATGATCCCCTCAAGCAAATTCAACTCCTCTTCGCTAAGGTTCTTAAGGTCTATATTCATATAAGATTTAGACTCACCGGTGTGCTCAACACGGTCTTTGTATTTTTCCGGTTTGTTACCTTTAAGCAGTACCACTAGGAGTTGGTCGGAATATTTAGTTATCTTTCCTACTTGTTCTCCTCTGTAGAAGACTGGTTCTTCCCAACCTTCTACTCCTCTACGAAAAGCCTCTCTCTCTAATACTTCTGTAGCTTCTTCTTTAGCTATTTGGAGGGCCTCAGCATACTCAGGGTCTCTGTCCAACCAATTATAATGTTGTCTTAAAGATACTCCAGCCTGTTTAGCAGCCTCTCTTTTATTACCAGAACGTGAGTATACCTCTAAGAATGTAACTTTCTTACTTCTGGTGATGTCATGCTCACCTTCTTTAGCTTTTCTTCTTTTGTTAGCTCTTTTTTCTCTATGGGCCATTTTCTTCTGTTCATAGCTTTCTATCAAAGGTTCATTTTCTTCAGTATTTTTGTTTTCTTTTTCACTCATATTCACACCTCCTTAGCTTATTAGGGTAGATTTCAGTACCATTTCTCCAACTGCTAGTGTGGATATTCTCCCTCCCTCATCGGTAAGTTCTAGTTCGTGATAATAAGTTCTGGGGTCCATACCTTGTGTATCAGGACTGTCAAGCTTCACTATAACAGTTGCGCCATCTATCTCAATCTCACTTTCTCCGTTATCAGTAGACTTCTCTATTGACTTTTCACTGCTGTACTCAGACAAAGAAGCTGCCCATTTTATAGTAGTTCCAATAACATCCTGCACACCTTCTACGTTGAAAACTAGCTTGAAGTCATCCCCCGACCACATCTCGAAATTTTGAT
>PUKQ01000129.1 GCA_003550565.1 Syntrophomonadaceae bacterium | reverse complement strand
CGCCGAGTGCCTGCCCAGGGCCCGGGTCCAGGCTGGGCCTGGCCCGCAGCCGGCTTGCGCCGGCCGGCCCTGGCTCGCATCACGTAACATATTGCGACTGCAGCGATAACGCAGCTTATGTAATCGGCCGCAAAGACCGTAAAGCCGCCTCTTACATAAGCAGACGTTATCGTCAGTTGCCTTGTGGAGCTGTACATAATCCTCGCTAACCCTTCCCTGAAATATATAAGCAAAAGCAAGGAAATTATAAACAATAAACTAACCTTTAGATTATAAAAAACTACACATCAATATTGACAATTTTCAACTTATTTGAGATGCTGCAACTTGAGGGTGTAACGTCGTAATTGTTTTTGCATTTCGCTGATGAGCAATTTCGTCTTCATATTATTTTTATAGGTGGGTTATAAATGATTGAATCGATAAAAATTGCTAATGTTGCTACTTATGGAGCCACTCCAGAATATTTGACTGATCTTGCTGAGATAAACTTTATTTTCGGTTCAAACGGTGCTGGAAAGTCGACTATAGCACGTGTTATAGCTGATGATACATGCTTGCCAGATTGTTCGATTACATGGGCAGGTGGGCAGCGGTTGCAAACCCTTGTATATGATAGAAACTTTGTAAAGCGTAACTTCGAGGAATTGGCTGAACTACCAGGTGTTTTTACCTTAGGAGAAAATCAGGTTAAAGTTTTAAAACAAATTGATGAGAAGAAGAAACAATGGGATTTACTTTCTAAAGATCAAATTAAATATAAAATAACACTTAGAGGGGAAGATGGAAAAGGGGGGAAATATGGCGAATTAACAGAAGCAAGCGAGCGGTTCAAGAATAAATGTTGGACCCAAAAACAGAAGTATGATGAAGTTTTTCAACAAGCATTTAAAGGTGTGCGCCATAGCTCCGAAGCTTTTATGACCAAGGTATTGGAAGAGCATAAAACTAATACAGCAGAGCTGCTTTCATTTGAGGAACTTCAGAATAAGGCTTCGACATTATTTGATGGTTCATCTGAAAAGGTTTTACCTATAGCTCCAATCCAAGCAGACGATCTGGCAAATTGCCATAATGAGCATTTGCTTGAAAAGGTTATAGTGGGAAAGCCGGATGTAGATATAGCTGAAATGATCGAGAAGGTAGGAAATGTTGATTGGGTGCGACAGGGGATAGCTTATTTTAAAAAAAACAACAAGGTATGCCCCTTCTGCCAACAAGAAACGCCTGAGGAATTTATAAAAAAACTTGAAGCATATTTCGACGATAGATATGAACAGGAACTTAATAAATTGGAACAATTGAAAGCTCGTTACGATACAGAATCGGAGAAAGTCAAAAAACAGGTAACGAAGCTGTTGTCTGAATCGAATAAATTTCTTGACATCGAAAAGCTTAAAATGGTAGCAACTAAGCTGGATTCCCTGATCATAAAAAACCGTGCACTAATTGCTCAAAAAGTGAAGGAGCCTAGCCGAAAAATTACTCTAGAACCAACATCCGACGTTCTCACTGAGATAAACCAAACAATAGAATCGGCAAATGAAGATATAAAGTCCCACAATGAATTGGTGAGTAATACTAGGAATGAAAAATTGCGATTGACTGACGAAATATGGAAATTCTTGCTTGAGAGAGAGTTAAAGTTAGATCTTGAAGAATATTATGCAGATAAAGAGAAGGTAGAGAAAGCGATTTCTTCAATCAAATCGAAGGTTCATTCTTCGATACAGGAACAAAATAAAATAGAAAACGAGATTGGGGAGTTGGAAAAAAAGACAACAAGTATTCAACCTACAATTGATGATATAAATAAAATCTTGGCTGCGTTCGGGTTCGACAGCTTTTATTTGGATAAGACGGAGAGTGTTGACCGATATCGACTACTTCGTCCCAATGGAGATGACGCAAAAGAGACATTGAGTGAAGGTGAGAGATCGTTCATCCTGTTTTTATATTTTTTTCATTTATTAAAAGGAAGTGAATCTAAATCTGGGACAACAACTGACCGGGTTGTAGTGTTTGATGATCCGGTTTCTAGTTTGGATGCCGAAATTCTGTTTGTAGTTTCTTCCCTAATAAAAAGCCTGATCGAGGAAATGAGGGAAGGAAAGGGGCTTATCAGACAGATGTTTATTCTTACACATAATGTGTATTTTCATAAAGAAGTCACCTTTACTTGTAAGCGCCGTGCAGATAGTTGCATGAAAGATGAAACTTTTTGGATTGTACGAAAGCGAGAGAAAGTGTCTCAACTTGAGTGCCATGCTACCAACCCAGTTAAGACTTCGTATCAGCTACTTTGGGATCAGGTGCGGAATCCTGGAAGCCATCAGATTGCTATCCAAAATACGCTGCGACGGATTTTGGAGAACTACTTTCTAATTCTCGGGAATGTAAATCTTGACGAAATTTGCAAAAAGTTTGATGGTAAGGAGAAGCTCATTTGCAGATCATTGTTTGACTGGGCCCATGCAGGTTCTCATTATGTTTACGAGAATATATTTGATTCCGGAGAAGAGGTAGGGGTGGAAGCTTATCTAGAAGTATTCAAAGCCATATTTCAGAAGACTGGGCATGAGAATCATTACAATATGATGATGGGGCACGGAGAATAAATTAACAATCAAGAAAATATATAAGTAAAAGAGCTTAATCCATGAAACAATATTTAAGTAGACCTTTTTAATTATTAGAGATGGCTGTTGTTCGAATAAAGAAGCATAGTATTGAAAAAATAGGAAGGTCTCTGTATGTGCTTTTTTAAAACCAGCAGGCTCCCCGTTGCCGCTAGATGGTACTAAATAAAGAAATTATAAATTTACAGTTTTATAGCTTGTAAAATAACCAAAGCCAACAAAAAATTTATTTCTATATCGTTATATAATTGAGAGAAACAACTGTCCGCTGAAAGGAGTGTAATTATGTTTAATGTAATGAAAGACGGAAATGGGAACCCTTATGTAGAAGTGGCTGGAGTAAATACACCCAATGATTGGAAGGATGCAAGGGTGGCTTTTGTAAAAAAGGGCAATGACAGCTTGGAAAGGCCGTGCATCCGACTTTATAACTGGGCTGGCCCCAACCAAATAGGAACAGGCAATGTAGATGTTCCTATAGATGCCTTGCCGGCTTTAAAACAGGCCATAGACTATTTAATGATATATAATTCTAACTCAAAATAACGACAATCGCCAATTTACTTGATCTAAAGCGGGCCGGCTAGGCAGCTGGAGCTTTTCCACCTCCTACAAAGGCCCGCTTTATTGTCTAGGCCTACAGTATGGTTTTGGTCACGGCCAATAGTCCTGACTGGTCTGCCGCCTGCCAGGCCTTTGGATTCATAAAATTGTTTGTTTGACAAGGTAGTTATAAAATGTAGGGGTATAAGTGAAAGCTTAGAATGGCTTGTTTTTTTAATTCTTTACTTCTATTTTGACCCAGCAGTATTTCCAGAAATATGTTTGTATCAAATAAATACATTATCTCCACTCCGCTGCCTTATGTTGCAATTCTACAGAAGTATACTGCTCACTTAAATCAGCCAATCCCCCCTCCCAGGAGAATTTAAAGAGATCTGTATTCTGTCCTTTTTTTAATTGCTCGATATATTCATAGGCTTTAATTTTAAGCGGTTCAGGAAGCTCTCGTATCATTAATTCAAGTTT
>PUKQ01000181.1 GCA_003550565.1 Syntrophomonadaceae bacterium | reverse complement strand
GTTTGTCCTGCTAGGATTAGGTTTAAGCGATAATTTTATAACTTGACTTTAATAATACTCGCACTAAAACTAAAGTATGATTAAAAGAAAGCTGTTGCAAGATCTTTATGCTCACCTGCCCCAAAAGAGAAATAACAATGATTGTCGGTCCTTGTCATTTGTTCCTGACTACCTTAAAATAGCTCGTCTAACATCTTATAGAAATCAAATTTTTACCAGTTCGGTTCGGCCAGGCCGGCCCTGCTCCAGTCCACAAAACCGCTGATCTTCCAGTTTATCTCAAACACATTGGGGAGGCAGTAATCGCCGTGGGTGAAAGCCAGATCCTCATCCTCAGGTCGGGCGGCCAGTACTTTCTTCCACAGCTGCCGGGCAGTCTTACCCTGGTGCTCAAATTCAAAATCATTTTCATCCACCAGGTTTGCTTCCACCCTCTTTTTGGCTTCGGCAAGTTTGTCCTCCAGTTTCAAGAAAAAAGGGCAGCCCCGGTTTTCAAGGCTGTGCACCATCTTTAGCCCTGAGGCCAAGATTTTAGTGATAAGGCCGGGGTCATTTACCTTGCTGAGGTCGCGACCGGGCACTTCGGATATCAGCAGCCACTCGCGGCCCAGTTCCATGCCGTGCCATAAAACTTGGGGTGCCGGCAATCTGGTATGCAACCAATTAAGCACCGCGGCTTAGCGTGCCAGTTCGCCACCGGCAGAATCAGTTTTTAACTAGGTGGCCCCGGTAGCAAATCCACTTAAACGCCAAACTATAGTGCCGGAGCAGCCCGTGTCTTTTTTCTGCCAGGAAGCAGGGCCTATCAATTCTTTCAGTTCCCGGGGTATTTCTAATTTAGCCATATTCTTCACCAATCATATATTAAAAAAGATACCCACCATGGCAAAACTATTAAATAATTATAGTATTGCTTATATATACCTCAGTAAAAAAATTAGGCGCTCGTCCTGAGGACCCAAATTGTTATATTGACGGTAGGGTTAGTTTTAAGCTCTTTGCCGAATCTTCACTTTTTAAACATGGTATTGATCGCATTATTAAAGGCATGGAAACTTACAAATCTTATTAGATCCAGTTCATTTTTTTTAGATGTTTGTTTTCACCAATAGCTACGATAATATCATTTACTTCGATACTATCTTCAGCCCTGGGTGAGATCATGGTATTGACCCCATCATTGCGACGCAGGGCAACAACGCTAATCCCGTGACTAGCCCGCAAGTCAAGTTCTTTTAAGGTTTTTCCGATCATCTCTTCCGGGGCGGTTACTTCAACTATACTGTAATCTTCTGAGAGCTCAATCAACTCAATAATTGAAGGATGAATCAAGCTGTGGGCCAGTTTATGTCCCATCTCGCGCTCAGGAAAAACAACCTGGTTAACCCCCAGTTTTTTGAGGACTTTCCCGTGAATCTCTGATTGTGCTTTGGCTACGATATATTTTGCCTCCAGTTCGATCAGCAGTATTGCCGTCATGATGCTGGCTTGAATATCTTCACCAATTGCTATGACCACAGCATGGAAATCTTTTATGTCCAAGGCTTTTAAACACTCTTCAGATGAGGCATCCGCTTTTGCCGCATCAGTCACCACACCACTTATTTGCTGAATCAAGTTTTCGTCTTTGTCGATAATCATAACCTCGTGACCCAACTCATAAAGATTGCTGGCTATACTTGAACCGAACCGTCCGGCTCCGATCACTAAAAATTGTTTGTGCATTAGAAAACCTCCTCACCAGTTAACTAAAAAAGTTACCCTAGCATCAAATGTTCTTCCGGGTACTCCAAGACCTCGTCTTTTGGTTTCTTTTGGGCCAGTGCCGCCAGTAGAGTTATCGGTCCAATTCTACCACAAAACATAGTAATTATGAGAGCAACTTTACTTTGGTTGCTCAACTCCGGTGTTATTCCGGTGGAGAGACCTACTGTTCCAAAAGCTGAAAATGCCTCAAAAAATAGGGTTAGAAAATCCCGGTTTTCAAAAATAGTCAATAAAAAAGTGGCTATGAATACCAGCGCTGTGGCGGCAATAATTATTGATATTGCTTTCATGATATGCTGTGGCGGCAATCGGCGTGAGAAAACTACTGGTTCGTGGCGACCCCGCACTATTCCGATTAAAGTAATCACAACCACTCCCAGGGTGGTTGTTTTTACCCCACCGCCAGTTGAAGTAGGGGAAGCACCGATAAACATCAGCACCATTATTATTAACAGGGTAGAATACTGCAGCATACCGGTATTTAAAACGCTAAACCCGGCAGTCCGGGCTGTAGCAGATGTAAACAGAGCGGTAAATATTTTGCCACTAACCGGAAGGTTGCCCATGGTTTCCGGATTGTTGTATTCAAGTAGCAACACCAGGACAGTGCCGCTAAACAAAAGAATACCGGTTATGAATAGAACTAAGTGGCTGTGCAAAGAGATTCGACTTTTATGGTTAAAGCGCCTGATTAATTCCAAAATTACGGTAAAGCCAAGACCGCCGATGATAAAAAGGAACATGATGGACCCGTTTACCAGGTAATCGGTGGGAAAAAGGATTAAGCTGTTATAGTGGCCAAAGAGGTCGAAGCCTGCGTTGCCAAAAGCTGAAACGGCATGGAAGAGGGCAAAGAAAAATCCTTCTTCATAGCCAAGCGCAGGAATAAAACGAAAACTGAGCAGGGCAGTTCCAATTAAAATGAAAAACAAAGCAATACAAATTACTGTCTTGACTAATGGAACTATTCCAGCCAAAGATTCCTGGTCCAAAGCTTCTTTAACTATAAGACGATCGCGTAAGGATATTTGCCGTCCTAAAAAGATAAAGATCAGGGTGGTCATAATCATAAAACCAAGGGAACCGGTAAAGATCAAGAACATGATAATACCCTGTCCCCACGTGGTAAAAAAAGTACCTGTATCAACTACTACCAGGCCGGTTACACAAACTGCAGAAGCAGCAGTAAAGAGGGCATCGATGTAGGCTAGATCATTGCCATGATAGGCCTGGGGGATCATCAACAGCAATGAACCGAAAAGGATTGTTCCCATGAAGCCTAAAGCCATAACCCTTGCCGGATTTAAAGGTTTACGATTATTTTCCAAGGTAAAAAGCTCCTGCTGGAAATAGATTAGACTGTTTAAATTAAGTATATGCTTTCTGTGATTTTAATATTATACCACCATCTGGCAGGTTACAACTAAAAGCTATTTCATTTGAGAAAAGCAGAAGAAGACATATTATCTCAAGATCCGGGATCTTAACCTGGGCATAGCGGTTGAAGCCGGCTAAAATCAGGGGAGTCTACGATTTTAGTATTCCTGATTCTTTTTTACTTGCTACCGCATTACATGCCGGGATTGAGTTTTTATCACTAATGATCAAAGGTTGATGAAGTTTCCTGAATTAAAGGTGTTTGACTTAGAACATGGAAACCCGTGAAATGAAGAGTCCAGGGGGTAGTTATACGATAATTTTATAACTTGACTTTAAAAATACTCGTGCTAAAACTAAAGTATGATTAAAAGAAACCTGTTACAAGATTTTTTGCTCAACTGGCCAAAGAAGAAATAACAATGATTGTCGGTCTTTTCCAGGCAGGAAAGACTACGTTAATACGATATCTTATGGAGCGGAAGTTGACTTTGTTGTAAGCCGGGGAGAAAAATTAATGCCAATTGAAGTTAAATATAAAG
>PUKQ01000178.1 GCA_003550565.1 Syntrophomonadaceae bacterium | reverse complement strand
TTTTTCATCGGGATGCCCTTCTATTGCTTACCGCAACTTTCATTCTTGGGCTGCGGGCGGAAGGGTTATTATGGCTCATGCTTTAGTAGCGGGAAGGCTGCAGGAAATCACCGAGACCATGGAGCAAATTGTTTTTGAATGTACACTTTGTGGTAATTGCCAGTCGCAGTGCCGCACCTATAATTATAACTTGAATCCCATTGAAGTAATGCAGGAACTAAGGATTCACCTGGTGGAGCAGGGTAACCTGGTGCCGGAACATTCAATGATTGTGGAAGGGTTAAAGAAAGAAGATAATGTTTTTGGGGAACCAAAGGCAAATCGCGGCAATTGGGCTGAAGGGCTTAATGTAAAAGATATTAACCTGGAAACAGCTGATGTATTTTTCCACGCAGGCTGCCGTATATCATATGATGAAGAGTTTTGGCCGGTGGCGAGAGCGGCCATTAATATATTGGAAAAAGCCGGAGTAGACGTAGGAATTGCCGGAAAAGATGAAGCCTGCTGTGGTGGGCGCGTTTACGAAATGGGATATAAAGGTACTTTTATTAATTATGCGGATGATTTTATAAGCAGGGTAAAAGCTTCAAATGCTTCTACCATTGTCGTAATGTGCGCGGATTGCAATGGTACTTTAAAAGAGTATTATCCTTTGATAGACAACATGCCTGATATTGAAATACTGCACATTAGTGAATATATTTACCGCTTAATGGAGGAAGGCAGAATAAAGTTCACTGAGAAAGCCCCTTTGCGGATCACTTATCACGATCCGTGCCACCTGGGAAGAAGGGGTGAGCCGGGGGTTAAGTGGGAAGGCGAATATAAACGTATCAAACCGCATATTTTTACCCCCGTACCCGAGAAACCAATCAAATTGGGTTTAAATGGATGCTACGAACCACCGCGGGAGATTTTGCAATCCATACCGGGAATTGAACTTGTGGAAATGGAGCGCAACCGGGTTTTCAGCTGGTGTTGTGGGGCCGGGGCGGGTGTATTGGAAGCTTATGAAGACTTTGCCATGTTTTCGGCGGGTGAAAGAATAGAAGAAGCGCTATCAACAGGCGCAAGCGCTCTTGTAACAGCATGTCCGTGGTGTGAAAGAAATTTCAAAGATACGATTGAACATACGGGGCAAAATATCAAAATATATGACATTATAGAACTTGTTAATATGGCGATGGGGGGGGAATGAAATGACCCAAACTTTATCTGAAGAAGCATATAACGAATTTGTGGAAGCCTTGGGCGAAGATAATATTTCAATTGATCCGGGAATTATTGAAACTTACACATATATGAACGGATTGGGGCAGGGTGGAATCGGGACCCAATGGGTATTCAGGCCGGTGTGTGTTACTTTGCCCGGAAGTGTGGAAGAAGTGCAGGCTATTTTGAGGATTTGCGCAAAGTATCAGCTTAGGTTTAAGGCTCATTCTACTGCTTGGTGGGTAGCGGCGTTGGCTACTTGCCCCAATTGCGTGATACTTGATATGAGGCGGATGAACAAGCTTCACATAAACGTAAAAGATTCATTTGCCGTTACCGAATCATATGTAACTGCCGGTGAAACCCAGATAGAAACCATGAAACACGGACTAAACCCTCATCTTGTGGGTGCCGGGCCGAATGCTTCAAACCTTGCCAGTGGAACGAGTATGCAGGGCACAGGAGGTAGTTCAATCCGCACTTCAATGCAAGAGCGCAATGTACTGGCTGTTGAGTGGATAACCCCTTCGGGAGAAATACTTAAGCTTGGTTCACTTAATACGCCTAAAGCCGGTTGGATATGTGGTGATGGGCCCGGACCAAGCTTGCGAGGTATGATGAGAGGTTCGGCGGGAAATATGGGCGGTAACGGGGTTTTCACCAGAGTGGCGCTTAAGCTTTATCCGTGGTATGGCCTGCCTTATAAGTGCGGTGGAACACCTCCTTTCTTCGACAGTGAGGAAGTACCTAACAGTTACTTGCGTTACGTGGTATGGGGAGACCATGATAATGAGGCGGATGCCCTTACCCGGCTGGGTGAATCTGAAATAATTGATTACAACAATAGGTGGGCGGCAGGAGCTTTCACTAGCGCCATGTCTATTACGAATGAAGAATATCTGGAAATGGAAGATAAAGGGGAATTTAAAGAGAAATTCGGCAATGGTTACTGGACGTTTTTTATCCATGCTGCAAGTAAAAGAGAGCTAGATTACAAAATCAAGGCTTTTGAAAAAATAGTAGCCGAAACAGATGGCGTTATCTATGATACTTCCATATTCGGCAAAAGATCATATGAAATAGCTATTCAGAATGCAGTAAGGGCTATATGGATAGGCAAGTCAGCTTATATGCCTACATCATCTAATACTGGAGCGGTGCCCTTTTCTTATGAGACGATTGATCAGGGGTTCAAACATGCCTTACCGATTTCCCTTGATGTTAAAGAAGAATATGCGTCTCAGGATAAAATGCTTAATGAAGGTCGGGATAATTGTTATGCCTGTATAGATGAAGACGGCCATTATATGCATATAGAACATGCCTGCCTGGTGGATATGTGGGAGCCAAAAGGAGAACCCGCCGGAGCATGCATTAAAGGGGCAGCCCTTGCACTTGAAAAGGGTATTGGATTTTTTTACGGCTCACTTCCGGGAAGTCCCAAAGATATGGTGATATATTCCAAGTACATGACTAAAATTCAGCGGATGCTTGATCCTTATTCTATTGCTAATAATACGGGTACAAGAGGTTATGAGTTAATTACACCGGTGGAGGAATTATGAGATGTTTAATATAGTCCTTTTAAGTTTTGGCAACCTGGTAAAGGGAATCGTGTCCATCGCTTCCAAAAGGGATAACAGCTTTAAAAACAGGCTTAATTCCAGAAATATGACCATTGTAATTAAAACTAAAGGTAATAGAGAAGCGGTGCAATACATGTTGGAAGATGGGAATATTTATCTCAAAAGAGGCATTGAACAATTAGTCCCGGATCCTGATATTTCGGTTACATTTTTAAATACCAGGAGTGCTTATCTAATGGTATTAAAACCCACTCCCAGGCTATTGATCGATTCCTTTATGAATGCTTTGGGTAATGGCGAATTAAAATTGGAATTTAAGGCGGAATCTTTAATGTGGCTGGTAGAGACCATGCAAAAGCTGCCGCGTTCTTTAAATTTTAACTTTATAAAAACATGCCGGAAAAAATTCTTATAGTAAGTGAAGAAAGGTAATAAAAGACAGGTTCATATTAAATTTTAGGGAGAATAATGGCATAATAATATTTGCTAATATATTAAAATGTAAAGGGCATGAAAATGGAAGATAAATATGATGTTATAGTAATTGGTACTGGCTGTGGTGGAGCTGCCGCAGGTGCACTTGCGGCTTATCACGGGCACAAAACGCTTATACTGGAAAAAAACAGTATCATCGGCGGGCGAACGGCAACATATGAAAAGCAAGGCTTTAAAATGGATCATGGGCATGTGATGCTGCGCTGTGATCGAGGACCTCATGGTAAACTTCTTAGGATGGTTGATTGCCCTGATTTAATTCCCAAATATTCATACGCTTTAGATTGGGGCGTGCAAGTTTCTATTGCTGACAAAAAAATGGTTATACCGCCCCATAAAAGGCGTGCTTTTTTACTTCTAGTCATGCTCAAAGAAATATTTAATTTTCGATTTAAGCCCGATGATTGGGTAAGCTTTGCCAAATTTAACGCCAAAACATTAAATATGTCCGGTCGGGAGATTGAAGAACTTTACCACATTGACGCCAAAACCTTCCTTAATAGATATTTCACCAATAAATATTTTCACTTGATATTTGGTGGTACTACAACAGTTTGCCTGGGTGCCCTCATGGAAGAGGTTTCTGCAGGTGTGGTGGCGAGTATATCCAAGGCGGGATTAAAGGGACTCGGATATCCGGTCAACGGGGAAGGTGTATCGGCGATTCCACATTCTTTTTTAAAAGCGGCGAAAAAATTCAACGCGCACCTGAAGTTAAATACTGCTGTTGATGAAATACTCGTGGAAAATAATGAAGTCAGAGGTGTGATGATAAACGGGCGTTTTATTGAAAGTAGTATAGTAATAAGCAGTGTAGGTATAGGGGAAACAGTTCTTAATCTTGTGGGTGAGGACAAGTTTGAGGCTGAATACGTGGAAAGAATTAAAAATCTCAAATATTCTTATGAAGGATTCAGCCTTAAATATGCTCTTGACAAACCTGTGACTAAATACCCATGGGGAGGCGAAATACCCGACAACCTTGAAAAAATCACCTCTGATATGAGCAGAGGGATACTTCCGGAAAGGTTGCCATGGATGTATGTGGCAGCATCGAGTTTGGATCCCGCAATTGCTCCTAAAGGAAAACAGGCGATTTTTGTTATCTCAGGCGGAACTCCGGAAGTACCCGGTCAGGTAGATTGGGGAAAGTGGATGGACAAAGTGAAGTCACAGGTTGCAGAGTTCTTTCCGGGAATAAATAGGCATATTATTTTCTGTGATGAAACTACTCCTAACCATATTGCAAGTTTTTCCGGGAGAATCTGCGGTGATGCTGTAGGTGTGGCTCAGACCATCGATCAGGTCGGAGAGTTGAGGCCTTCCCCGGTATCTCCCATAAAGGGGCTTTTTTACAGCGGAGCTGATGTAGGTAAGGATCACGTTGGGACTGAATTGGCTACCGATGGCGCCATCTCCTTAGAGCCTTATCTTCAAATATAAGTAATAATATGTTTCATTAAAATATTTAGAAGAAGGCAAGCTTTTACTTTTATTTGAGGGCAACCATCTCGTGCAGTGTAGTGCCGTTTTCTTCGAAGTATTGGCCTTTATGCTGGATGCGCAGATGGAAATCGGACTCAAAACGGAACCAGCCGGGACGCATGAACCGGTTTACCAACTTCTTAGTGAGAGAGTTCATAATAAGAGGATTAAAATCAGCAAGAAAATCATGACAGTCAATAATCCGCTTGACTTCCAAACGTAAGAAAACTTGTTCGGTAATATCTATCTCTATCCAAGCTGGATAGGTGCGGTTGGCTGCTGGGTGAAATATTGCATTGCCTTCCTTTAGTTCCATTTCCCCCGAACTTAAGATAATTTCATCTTTGTAAGCCAGCATCAGTGGTTTAGAAGCAACATGCCCGAAATTCTTTTGGGTCTCTACATAGGCGTATAGTAGGGTAAAATCTTCTGTATACAGCCGTCCCCATAACCAACGGGAAATGATTTGCCTGGCGTCGGCAGTAATAACATTATGATCGTGATATCCGATACCTCTTGCCTGAAGTGTTTTTCCTTCAAACTTAACTGTGCCCTTAACTTGAGCGCGGGGAATAGGAACCAACCAGCTAAAATACCCCCTGTTTCCGTACCTGGTGAAGCCGTGCCCCGGTTTCCAACCGGGGAGTTCGTTTACAAAAGTGAGGTTTAATTCCATGCCATTTTCAGCGATAAACAAGTGATGAGTGGGAAGACTTCCCTTTTCCGGCCATTCAACGTAACAGCGGTTTTCTCCTATTTTTACATCGCATTTTTCTTCCGAAGCTTGGAAATCTTCGAAGGGAAACTTTTTCACTACCGAAATTTTCTCTCCCGAGGGTTTGTAAACGTGTATTTCAATCCCCGGTTTTCGGGTTATTAGTTCCGAAGCTTGGAGAAAACCTACCACCACATGTCCATCATTGAGGCGAGCATCGAAATACCACCATTCCCCAAAAAATTTGCTATTTGCTGCCTGACGGTGGAAGGCATTTTCTGCGGCACTAATAGGTATGATTTGCCCATCTTTTTCTCCCGGACCCAGCCACTCGTTTATCACCGGTTCTGCTTTCAATCAAATCATCTCCCCAATAAATAAACCATTAAGTGTAAAAATTTGGCCTTAGTTACTTCTACTTTTTTTAAAATTTACCTGCTTTGGGAAAATATCGTTTATGTAAGATTTGGACATTATGCCATACTTTTTCAATATTTAAAATGAAGTGGACAATTGATTATTTATATTTGAGGTTTCGGAATGTTGACTTGATAATTTATTAAATTATAATAAACTTTCAATATAACTGCGTTGTTTGGTAGTAAAGTAAACTCCCCTATTTTGCAGGAATCCTCTTGGGACAGATAGAAAAGTTTTTATAATCAACAGAAAAGGAGGATCCCCAGTTGAAGATTGTAGTCCTGGATGGTTATACTCTTAATCCCGGAGATCTTAGTTGGAAAGGATTTGAGGAAATGGGAGAGGTGGTTGTATATGATAGGACACCACCTGAATTGACGGTAGATCGTGCTGCCGGTGCAGAAGCAGTTCTGACTAACAAGGTAATTTTGGGGGAAAAGGAAATATCACAACTTCCCCTTTTGGAATATATCGGGGTTTTGGCGACCGGATATAATGTAGTGGATATAGAGGCGGCATCGCGTCGTAATATCACAGTGACCAATATACCCGGTTACAGCACTGATTCTGTGGCGCAAATGGTTTTTGCCCATCTTTTGAATATATGTCACAGTGTTCAAAAACATAACGATATGGTTAAAGAAGGTGCCTGGTCACAAAGTAAGGATTTTAGTTTCTGGCAGTATCCTTTAATTGAACTTGCCGGAAAGACAATGGGAATAATAGGTTTCGGAAAAATTGGGAGGAAAGTTTCTGAAATTGCAAACGCATTTGGAATGAATGTAATTGTATATTCTCGCACAATGAAAGAGAAACAAGACCTTTGGAATATTCGTTGGGTCGACTTTCATGAACTACTTCGAAGTGCGGATGTGGTTAGCCTCCATTGCCCTTTGGTTCCCCAAACAGAAAACCTCATTGACAGGGAGTCTATTTCCTTCATGAAAAAAGGTGCGATCCTTATTAATTCTTCAAGGGGGCCGGTTATTAATGAATCAGATCTTGCCCATGCTTTACGGAAAGGAAAGATTGCCTGGGCTGCTGTGGACGTCCTTTCTTCGGAACCTCCTTCACCAAACAACCCTCTTTTATCAGTGGAAAACTGTCTTATTACACCCCATATTTCTTGGGCAACATGGGAAGCCCGTTACAGGTTGATGGAAATTGCTCAATACAATCTGAAAACTTACCTGGCAAGCTCGCCGGTGAATACAGTTAACTGATAAAAAATGAGCTTATTCTTGATATATTAAAGAGTTCTTTGTCACTAATTATGGTAAAATAAATGTGGAGATAACTTCAGGGGAGGATTTTCCTAATGGGGGCATTAGATATTAATTGGATTGATCTGTTAATCATCATTGTGGTAATAGTTATTATGTTGACCAGTTTTAAGTCCGGTTTTATCCAGACGTTAGCCCAACTTGTTGGCCTTATTCTGGGTTTTAGCTTTGCTGCCCTCTATTACCCGTCGGCGAGCAATTACTTAATCGATTATCTGCAAGTTACTACGGGAATCGCTGATATTATTTCTTTTATTCTTATATTTATGTTAATTTATGCTTTAGTAATGAGTGCAGGTTTCCTTTTACGTTCCATAACGCGGTTTAAACCTTTGCGTATCCTCGACCACCTGGCGGGGTCAGTTGTGGGCATAGGTTTTGGGATTATTTTGGTTGGGGCGTTGCTCTTATTTATGACAAGTTTTCCTTTGTTTCAGGAATACGATTTGCCCCTTGAAGATTCCCGCTTTGGGAAAAGGGTCGTGAATTTAACGGAAATTCTTTATCATTCAGCGGAAGATATTTTACCAGTTAATATGCCCCAATTGGCTTTTTTGCCTGATGAAGTTGAATTTGGAGACACGGAAAGATCGAGCCCTACTTTCAATCGAGAAGATTTTAGCCGGCTGGATGCTACCATGTGTGTGGATTGTGAAGGTGAGGTGGACTTTGAAGGAATTCAGCAAACCGAAGAAGGTAAAAATTCTCCTTTATTTATCTGCTCCATATGTGGCCGGAGCAGCGATGGATGCCAGACATTTGAAGGACATCACATGCTATATGACCAATGTCCCGCTGAATTAGGAAGAAAGGGATATCGGACGGATTGCGGGATGTGGCCCAACGGCAATTTTGTGCGTGTTACGGCGGAGTGCCCGGTATGCGACTAAAATGAATTTTTGTATCAAAAAGATGCGGGAACTATTTTAAAAGAAGAGTTGTTTTTTGTTAATTGAAAAATATATTCTGATTATTAGATGCCAGTATTATTTTTATAAAAAGGAACTTTTTTTGCTTATCAATCGTCTTTATTATGAAAGATCATTAATTTGTTAAACAAAAATAAAAGGGGTGTTATTGATGCAAAAAAAATATTGGGTTTTAGGGTTTATAGTAGTGGTTTTGTTGTTAATTGGCGGGGGAATTATTGGCTGTAATATCATTGGGGAAGAAGGTGATGCCGTGGATGAAAACTTACATAAAGGAGTAGATGAAGAACGTAGGGAAAATGATGTCTCTTATAAAATTGATGAGGAAACGATTACCCTGGATTGGGGAGAAAAGCCCACCGGTGGCTACCAAATAACTATTGAAAACCTGGAGATTGTAGACGATGTTTTAGTGGTGGATTACAGCCTTGTATCCCCCGGAGAGGATGATATCGTAACCCAGGCTCTTACTTACCCTGAAGATTCAGCACCATTGCCGGACGGTGATTTTGAACAGGTAAAGTTGAATTTAGTAGCAGAAGAGTAAAAGGCAAGGGGAGAAAAGGCAAGGGGACGGTTCTCTTGCCTTTTAAGCTCTTATATGGTATGTATGAAATGATAAAAAGTTCATATCAGGAGGAGAGGTAAATGCCAAGACAGCCAAGGAAAATGAGCTCAACCGGGATATATCATGTAATGCTACGTGGAAATGAAAGAAAGAAAATATTTATTGATGATGAAGATAAGAAGAGTTTTTTGGAATTTTTAAAGAGCAAGAGAATAGAGAAAGGGTTTTCCATATATGCGTATTGCTTGATGGACACCCATCTTCACCTTGCTATAGATACTAAAGAACAGGAATTATCGGTGATTATGAAAGGCATAGCCACACGCTATGCCTATTTTTATAACGAGAAACATCGTAGGGTCGGGCATGTCTTTCAAGATCGGTTTAAGAGTGAGCCTATTGAAGACGATAGTTATCTCTTAGCGGTTGTTCGTTATATCCATAACAACCCAATAAAAGCGCAGATTGTTGAAAAATCCGCGGACTACATATGGAGCAGCTATAGATCTTATTTAATACAACAACCATCGGGTGAGGATTTGGTGGATACCGCATTTATCCTGGATTTATTATCAAACGACAGGAAAAAAGCCATAGAGAAATTCAAACGATTTTCAGCTGAAGTTGAAAACGAGCAATTTCTGGATTACGAAGAAGAGGATTTAATACGGACAATAGAGGAAGGAAGGGAATACCTGAAATCTCATTTAAAAGGCCTCAAAATTAATGTCAGAATGGAAGATATAAAGGAAGATTTGCAATTACGACAGGAGATCATAATACACTTAAGAGGTAATACAAAATTATCACAGAGGAAAATTGCCGATATCCTCGGGATTGACAAGAATATTGTAGAGAAGGTAAAAACCTAACTTTTAGAGCAGGGGATTAATGGAATATGTGACGAGGGGAGGCAGAAGAACCGTCCCCTTGCCTTTCGGGGAGGCAGAAGAACCGTCCCCTTGCCTTTTAATACCCGGATTCTTGCACAATAGGGAATGTGGCGCCTGCTTCCGGGAAAACTGCCACTTGTGCATTCCGGGGTATTTTTTTTGCTGCACGATTAATATTTTCCTGAGGATCATGAGAGAGGTAGAAATATCCCATCTTTTTAGCTTCCGTATCAGTAAGAGTGGGCACATAAAAAAAGAGATCGTATTCCCGCATCAACTGCAAAGAATAATACATGAGGAATCTTTCTTCTACGTTTAATCCCTTACGCACGCGATCCAGAAAACCCAGTATCCGGGAGGGGCCTAAAAGGCGAAGGATAAACTTTAAAAGCCCTTGAGGCTTAGAACCTTCCGGTGGAGTGATGTCATCGAGGCCTCTATCTGCTTTGAGAAAACCAATAACAGTACCCCCGGGTTTTAAAGCCGGCAGGCTGTTGCCTACTCCTTTCATACTCTGTTTAAAATTTATTTCCATGGGATAAGAATTAACTATGATAGCATCCACACGGCGGTCCAGGTGTAGACCGGCAATCTGCTTGTTAAACTTTACTGCTTCCCGGTGGACGGCTATGGGATCGCCGGCGAAAGAGGCAATAATCTTTTTTTGCTGGTCCAGAACTACGTTGAGACAAAACACCGGTACTTTTATCATATCTTTGATTTCTTCTAAATCTAATCTGAATGAATTATTTTCAGGTTCTATTGCTACGCGGTTAAATTTATAAGGGGGCTCGGCAATAATAGCGTGGTGGTTACCGATAGTATCAGATGCCGCTACCCCCGGCAGCAAATTTTTGAGGCCACCGCCGTAGCCTGCCCAAAGGTGAGGCTCTACCATGCCGACGCTTACAATGAGGTCGGCATCAGCCAGATGTCGATTCAGGTAAACAGGCGTGCCGCGGCTCGTAGTACCAAAATATATATTATTTGCGGGGTTAAAAGCGTCATGGTTTTCCCATTTAACCCTGGCTAGGTTTGAGGCGCCAATCTTTTCTGCCATTTCTTCTTCTTGCATGGCAGTATGAATGCCCAGTGCCGGAATAACGAGAATTTGGCCGGGGTCTGCGCCGGCTTTTTCCAAAACGTTTAACAGTAGATGAAAAAATTGGTGTACAGGAGTGGGGCGGGTGTTATCATCCACTATCACCACAATCTTTTTACCATGCAAATCGTGAGCATCCAGTGGCGGAGATTGTCCGGGATTATTCAAAGATTGCTTGACTATTTCCTGTTCGTTGTAGTTGTACTCATCTGATCCGGTAGTTTCTTTACCAGTGGGAAATATTACCTGCCAGGAATCTGGAACTTGCAAGTTGAGAACATTGTTTCCCCAGGGGAGTTGAATTTCCATAATCGATCTCCTTTATATATATATTAATGAAATGAGCTTGTTTATCTAAGAGAATAGTGTGTGTCATTACTTAACAGTAACAGTAAAAATTTTATTTTTAAACTTCTCTAACTTTAGAAGAATTCCTGCCCAAAAATAAGAAAACATTTATAAAGGCCTGCATAGCGTTGATTAATAAGATTAATTTTGGTAATATAACAATACAAGAACGCAGCAGAAGTACATGGAAAACGGGGGGTGTTAAAAATTGAGTAATTTGCAGACCGACAAGAGTGATGTTGATTACATGCACGATTATGTTAAAAAATTGGGGTCTTTTACCAGGTCACCTGGTTCGGATGGTGAACGAAAAGGGGCAGAGATGACTGCGGAAATGATGAAAGAGTATTCCGATGAAGTAGAAATGGAAGAATTTTCGTTGGCTCCCAAAGCTGCCCTGGGATGGATAAAGTTAGTAATACCCATCTTTTTCGTGGCACTTTTTACTTTTCATGCTGTTCCCATTTTGAGCGCTTTGCTTATGATATTTATTATCTTTATTTTTTTAGGTCAATTCGTTTTTTACAAAAAGATAGTTGATCCATTTATGCCCAAGAAGACTTCTCAAAACACCTACGGAGTTATTAATCCTTCCGGTGAACCACGGCAAACGGTAATATTTTCAGGTCATCTTGATTCACCTTACCAGTTCAACTTTATTAAATGGTGGGGTGGTTCTTTTTACGTCATTTTAATGGTCCTGGTTATTGCCACTTTAATATTTTTTAGTGTGACTACCATCTCAAACGGCATCTCTTATCTCACGGATTCTTTTAATTCCACTGCGGCTGCAGGAGAAGTTTCTCCGGAATTGCATGTAAGGTGGTTGGCCTCACTTTACTTAAGCCCCCTTGCTCTCTTGTTTTTCTTTTTTACTACATGGGTGGAAACACCCGGTTGTGGTGATAACCTCTCCGGTGTATCAGTAGCCATGGGGGTAGGGAGATTTTTACAAAAAGCTAAACAGGAACAGGAGGACAAATATTTCCCTCGTCATACCAGGGTTATAACCATGGCTTTTGGTGCAGAAGAAGCTTTTTTGCGAGGGGCCATGGCTTATGTAAAAAAGCACGGTGAACAATTAAAAAAAGAAAATACAACTGTAATTAACCTGGAAACTTTGGTAGGGACTGAAAAACTTTTTGTGCTTACCAGAGATCTTAATTCAACAGTTAAAATGTCTTCCCGGGCCGTAAATGATGTCATTAAAGCTTCTGAAGAAAAAGGAATTAATATTAAAAAAATGATTTTGCCTTTTGGAGGTGGATCTACAGATTCAGCTGCTGTGGCCAAGGCGGGGATTGATACCACATGCATTTTAGGCATAGATTTAGGTAAAATAATACAGGGAAAAGGTTATTTTAATCATTATCATACAGTCAGGGATACACCCGATAAAGTTCCTCCGGAGGCATTACAGCAAGCGTTAGACGTTTGCTTACAATACCTCAAAAATAAAGATGAAGAGGTGTCAGAAAAACATATTTAATTTAATAAAACTCATTTTGTGTCCTAATGACTCTCATAGGAAGGTAAGTTTCTTTCATCCTAAATTTTATATTCCAGGGTGGGGGACGTGATATGTGCCTTATTGTTTTTGCTTATAAAGATCATCCTCAATATAGATTTGTTCTGGCAGGTAACCGGGATGAATTTTATGAGCGCCCTTCTGCTCCGGCTGACTTTTGGGAAGATCACCCCCATGTGCTCGCCGGGCGGGACTTAAAAGACGAAGGAACCTGGCTGGGAATCACGCTGGAAGGAAGGTTTGCATGTATCACCAACCATCGTAATCCCAAATTGTTGAAGGGAAATACTTATTCCAGGGGTTTACTGGTGAGTGATTATTTGATTGGCAATAAACCACCCATGGAATATTTGTCTGCCGTGGCAGGGGCTAATCGTGTTTATAATCCTTTTAACCTCATCGTGGGGGATGGTGGAACCCTTTGTTATTATTCAAACGTTACCGGCCAAATGTTTGAAATTTTACCTGGTTTATACGGCCTGAGCAATCATTTCCTTGACACCCCTTGGCCCAAAGTATTGAACGCTAAAGAAGCTATGAATCGCCTCCTTCAAGAACCGGAATTCGACAAATACGAGATGCTGTCTGTTCTATCTGATAAAACTCCCGCACGCGAATTTGAACTTCCTATTACCGGCGTAGGAGAAGAATGGGAACGCCTGCTCTCTCCAATTTTTATTGCAACCTCAATTTACGGCACCCGTTCTTCATATGTTTTGACCATAGATTGGGAGCAAAATGTGAGGTTTGTGGAAAGGAATCATTCCCCGGAATATGAAGAATATCAAGATCTTGAATATACTTTCACTATTTCTTCTTAACGGCTGCATTACAACAAACCTTTTTTAATTTTGTTACCCATTACAGCCATCAGATGTGTTATAATTAATGAGGGTGATAAAATGGAATCCAATGTATTTATTAGTGTTGGTATTGTTGCCCTTATGGTCATTTTCTTAATCATAAGAGCTAAAGCAGGTGGTTGACAATAATTATGGCGGTGGTCACCGCTGTAGATTGTTTCGGCTAATTGCTAAATTCCTGGCAATAAAATAAAACAAAAGATTGATTTAATCAAAGTCAACTTTTGTTAATTTATTTGCCGGCAAAATAATTTTGGTTTTTGATTAATTAATTTGATGGAGGTGGATTAATGGGAGTATTATCCTCTATCGGCAACACACCGCTGGTAAAATTGAGTAATTTGAATAATAATGCACGGGTAAATATCTATTGTAAACTAGAAGGTAATAATCCGGGTGGTTCTGTAAAAGACCGGCCGGCTTTTTATATGATCCGCAAGGCAGAGGATGCCGGATTGCTTAAAGAAGGAAAAGTTATTCTGGAGCCCACTTCAGGTAATACGGGGATAGCTTTGGCTATGATAGGCGCTGCCAAAGGCTACACCGTGAAACTGGTTATGCCCGAGTGTGTAAGTTTGGAGAGAAGGCGTATACTTGAAGCATATGGCGCAGAGGTAGTACTTTCTCCATCGGGAGAAAGTACCGATGGAGCTATTAGAATAGCTTATGAACTCATTAAGCAAGAACCGGGTAAATATTATATGCCCGATCAATTTGGAAATGATAGTAATACCCTGGCTCACTACGAAACAACCGGTCCCGAAATAATGGAACAAACTAAGGGTGAAATCGATGTCTTTGTTGCGGGTATGGGAACAACAGGCACTTTGATGGGTACCGGCACATATTTAAAAGAGAAAAAACCTGATCTTCGGGTAGTAGGGGTTGAACCGGTAAAGGGTCATGCTATCCAGGGGTTAAAAAACATGGGGGAAGCAATTGTCCCTCAAATATATAAAGAAGATAAAATGGATGAAAAGTTTGTAGTAGAAGATGAAGACGCTTTTGAAACAACGCGGTTGCTAGCAGTAAAAGAAGGTATTTTTACGGGTATGTCCAGTGGAGCTGCAATGACAGCTGCGCTGCGGTTGGCTAAAGATATGAAAAAGGGCAATATTGTTGTCATCTTGCCGGACCGCGGCGATCGTTACCTGAGCACTACTTTGTTTCGTTCTGTTTGCGCCAACTGTGCTCCCTAATATGTATTTTCATTTATTTAGATTCCCATCTGCAAATTAATAAAACTAATTTGCCTTTAACTTCCCATTTCAGCTTAATTTATGGCTATTTTATAGTTCTTTGGTCTGAGGTATTTAATAATACTTCATTTTTCCCGGTATATAATTATTATTGAAATATTTGTCGGCAGTCTTTAACTTAAAAATATAGCAAGTGTAATTTTAAAATAGTAATAAATTTTAAAAGGAATTTTGACATTATGTGGTTAAATGTTAACTGAAATGTATATGTATAATTAGGTTGATACAAAAATGTATAGTTAAAATTGGGAGGTCTGCTCATGGGGATAAAGTGGTTACCTGTAGCTGTATTGCTGCCTCTTATAGGGTTTTATTTGAGTGGGGGAGTTCTGGCAAAAGAAATTTGTAGGGACCAGTTACCTATAGGTGATGCGGTTTCAGGTGCTGCTACATGCCCTTTAGTGGGCCTGGGGGTTATTTTGTTATTTGCGGTGCTAATTGTAATTTTAAAAAAGAAACCGAATTAGCAAGCTGAATTTTAGATCAGAAAAGGAGGAAAAAATGAAAATCAAAAAAATTGAACTTTTTCATGTCTCTATACCTTTGCCTGCTAATTTTTATCCGTCATGGATTCCAGGAATGCCACAAGGAGCTAACCGGTTTACCCTTCTACGGTTAACCACCGATGAAGGGTTGCAGGGTTATAGTGCCGGTATTGCCATGGAAAAAGAGCGGGAAGGTTTAGGCAGTCTATTGGGGCCTTACTTAATTAATCAAGAAGTTGAAAACATAGAGGAAGTTAACCAGCGCTTAAGAGAAGCATCTTACTTGGGATGGCGTAACAACTGGATTGAGGCTGCCTTTTGGGATTTATTGGGCAAAAAAGAAGGAAAGCCACTTTATGCTTTGCTGGGTGGCGAAGGTGGACGTATTCCGGCTTACTGCTCTACCGGTGAAGTGCATGACCCTGCCAAACGTGCTGAAGAAGTAATGTCTTTGAAAGAACAAGGTTTTAAATCTGTTAAACTCCGGGTGCATGATTTTGCATTGGAAAAAGATATTGAACAAATAAGGGTAGTGCGCCGTGCTGTTGGAAATAGCCTTGATTTGGGGGTGGATGCTAATCAGGGATGGCGGGTAGCTGTAATTCATGATGCCCCACTGTGGGACTTGGAGAGGGCCACACATTTTGCTAAAGCTTGCGAAGAATATAATATATCCTGGCTGGAAGAGCCTTTGGATATGTATGCTTTTGAAGATATGGCGGAACTGCGCAGTCAGACATCGACTCCCATTGCCGGGGGTGAGCTTACCCCGGGGTGGC
>PUKQ01000139.1 GCA_003550565.1 Syntrophomonadaceae bacterium | reverse complement strand
TTTCTTGTTCCTCAATTTGGTTTAAATACTCTTTTTCGATAAAATCAGTTCCAAATTCAAGCAAATAATAAAACAATTCTTCTTTGCTGTTAAAATAGTAAAAAAGCATTCCCTTACCAATACCGGCTTTTTCCACAATGCGGTTGGTGGAAGCTTGCTCGTAGCCTTGCTCGGCGAATTCCTGGAGGGCAGCGTTTAAGATTTTTTCCTGTTTATCATGATCTAAACGGGTAAATTTATCCGTCACAGCAGCCTCCTCTTTTTTTTCAATCTGTTTTTCGACCACTTTGGTCGGTATTTTCAATATACACCTTTCCACCGGGATGGTCAACAAAAATTTTAGCTGATTTAGGATATTTTTTGCCGGCTAAAAAAGTCATAGGGAGTGCAAAATCTTAAACCTATCATCAAATGACAGAGAAAGATCAATGCCACATTTGTAAATTTTAACAATCAGCAAAATAAATATAAATGCCTCGATTATGGGAAAAAAGAGATTAACAGATTATGAAATGAGGGTATTATTTCTATAACAAGGGATAACCAATAATACTCACTTCCCCACCCTTGACAAAGAAATCAGGAAAAAATCCTATAAATCCTTAAATTCGTTGAAGAAGTAATTATAAAGTAGCTATCAAGAGTTACTGGAATTTCAATATAGTTTTATTGATGAGTCCACTAATGTTGCATAAAAAAATTTTTCAGGTGTCAACAAACAAATGATATAGTATGAGCTAGAAAATTAAAGAAAATTGAAATTTTAGCTAGACAACAAGAAAAATCTCCTTTATAATAGAGATAAGGGTAGTCCTTGCCCAAATCTCTACATAAAGGAGAAAACCAATGCAAGGCAAGGATACCAAAAAATCCACATTTAATCAATTGTTTAAATCTGTATTTCATTTTAGCTCAAGTTTCAAGAACAAGGAGGTTGATAAATACGTTAAAAAATTTACCGCTCTTAAGTTCATTTTACTTATGAGCTTTGCCCAGCTAAAACAACTAAGAAGCTTGCGGGAGATAAGCAGCAACCTGGAGCATGAGCAACTTTCCCAGTCAATAGGATTAGATTCAATCAGTTTTTCCCAAATTTCCCGCAAACAAAAAGCTGAATTGATGGAAACGGTGCAATCCCTTTTTGGTGAGGTAATTCAGCAGGCAGGTATTAAACAGGGATTCCACCGGGTCAGGCAAAAATTAGGCCGTCTTTATTTGATTGACTCTACCATCATAAGTCTTTGTTTAACTCAGTACCGCTGGGCTAAGTTCCGCAAAACCAAAAGCGGTATAAAACTTCATATCAGGCTAAGATTCCTAGATAACGATGTTTTACCCGATACTGCTATTATGACCAATGCCCAAAAAGCTGATCGCCGCCAAATGGATGACCTTATTGCTGAAGACTCGGATGCTTTTTACGTTTTTGATAGAGCTTATGTGGACTACGAAAAGTTCGACCATTACTGTAGAGAAAACATCCGTTTTGCCAGTCGGTTAAAAAGTAATGCCCTAGTGGAAACCATAGCCGAATATCCGGTAAGCCCCAACAGTCAAATCATCAGAGATTGTAAAGTTTTACTCGGCAAACCTGGGCTCACCCAAATGGAAAATCTCTTAAGGCTTATCGAGACCAAAGACAGCGAAGACAAACCCATAGTTATTGTTACCAACGATTTCACCTTAGCTTCTGAAGAAATAGGGGAAATTTACCGTTACCGCTGGCAAATAGAGCTATTTTTTAAATGGATCAAGCAGCACCTACATATCAAGCATTTTTACGGCATTGGCCAACAAGCAGTAGAACTACAATTGCTGATAGCTTTAATTACTTACTGCCTGTTAATTTTGATAAAACAGCAAACAGGATATCAGGGATCGCTTTTGGAAGTAAAAGATGCTTATTAGTTTGTCTTTATGAGCCGTTTCCCTCCTTTGTAAGAAAATTGCACGGTAAGAAAAAGCGTTCTTCCAAAGGCCGACGAAGAATCGACCATGAAAATATTTATCAAGAAACTTTAAGGCAGGTGATTGCAAAAGAAGCGGATCATTTAGATGACTTGGACTATGATCCGATAATACTATAATTGCATATATGGCAAAATGTGGATAAGGACTACCCTCTATGTGGTTGTTCTTTTGAACCTCATGCCAGAAAGTAGATGTAAAATTATTGAAATTATGTTATATAATACCACCTGCCTTTCAGGCAAAATATATGCCTTGACTTTGATTAAAATTTTTTATGCAACACTACTGTGATGAGTCATAAAAATATGTTGAGACAAGGGACTTGTCCCCAGGGCCCATTGCAGACTTCCACGGCAAATTTATGAGAGTTGTTATCATGGAAAGTTAATATTACCAACTATCTTTTTGCAGAAAACTCCTGATAAGTTTCCTAATCAAAGCAGGGTGCTCCATGGGTATTAGGTGCCCTGCCTCATCTACCTGGTGGTAGTAAGCATGTGGGAATAAGGATGCCGCTTTACTCAAGTCTATTTCGCTTTTATTCTCGCTTTGTCCACCCTCTATGATTAAAACCGGGCAGGATACTTCCGGTAAAAGTGGCCAGGGATTTCTTTTCAATCCGCCCATAAATAGGGCGGCTTCCGTTCTCGGGTGGCAGTCCAGGGTAAGCCCTCCGTTTTCCCCGGCTATCATGCAGCGGGAAATATAGAGTTCCAATACCTCCTCGTCCCAGCTTTTAAAGAAAGAACGGGAATACAAGTAATTTCTTGCCTCGGTGGTATCTTTCCAATAATTTTTCCGCTGCAGGGCCTTACCTGCCAGAGGATGTTGTTCGGGGCTGACTTTAATTTCATATAACCAGGGAGGTAAATAAATAGGTTCAATCAAGATAATTTTGCCGGCCAGGGGGCCATGGCAAGCTTCTGCCAGGGTAATTATTGTGCCGCCCATGGAATGTCCCACTAACAGCGGCTTCTCTATGTTCAACTTTCTGCATAATTGATAAAGGTCGTCGGCTAATACCTGCCAGCTTATGCCCTCTTCGGGCGGAGCATTACGGTGATGGCTCAAAAAAGGAGCCATTATGCGATACTCTCCCGATAATTCCCTGGCAATGGGATGAAAGAGCCAGGGAGAAAAACCCGTGGCATGGAGCATGATGAGAGTAGGCCCATCTCCTGCATAATGAAGGTATTTTATACTGGTATCGTTTAGCTCTTGAGTGAAAACATCCGGTTCGGTCAATTCCTTAAATCCTCCCATACTTAATAGGAAAAACTGTCATCTTCCAAGCAACTTTTCATAGAAACTCCGCAGGAAAAGCAGCATATTCTTTTCACTTCTTAACTACTTAACTATTATATCATCAATTTATCTTCCACATTACATTTTAGATTACAGCCCAAAATCATTTTATAACAAAAATACACTGCAATGAATTCCCTCGCCCCCAACAAATTCTTATCTATTTTATTTTTCGAATTTCGCTATTAATGCTTGATCAGGCATTTTTCCCCCCGCCCTATTAGGTCCTCGCGGCCAGCTTTTTTCAGAGCTTCCAAAACCAGGTGCCGATTTTTGGGGTTTTTATATTGGAGCAATGCTCTTTGCATAGCTTTTTCATGTTGAGTACGGGGGACGTAAACCGGCTCCATATTCCGTGGATCCAGCCCCGTATAATACATGCAGGTGGACATGGTTCCGGGAGTGGGATAAAAATCCTGCACTTGCTTCGGAGTATGC
>PUKQ01000201.1 GCA_003550565.1 Syntrophomonadaceae bacterium | reverse complement strand
GAACTCATCACCATATTCCGGGTGTAACTCTTTCAGATTTTCTTCCACTTCTCTACATTGGATGCATAGAGGAGTCATGAATTCTAAGACTACGGGTTTCTGCTGTTCAGATAGAGTGAAATCCTCATACGATGTAGTCGGAACGGTAAAATCAGGGGCGGGTTGAACTGCGCTAGATGTTGGTAATGTAAAAAGTAAGATGATCAGGGATAACGAGATGAGTAATTTATATTTAGATGAAAATCGGATATTCATTTATTCTACATAACCGATTATTGATATTTATACTTTGGTAAGCAGCAATAGTAAACTTTTTATGTTCGTTAACCACTACTTAACAACATGGGAATGAAGTCCGTGACTGAAAGAGATCGGAAGTACATCAGAGCTATCTATTTGAAGAAAGGCTACAAAAGGCCCGTAGGTCCTTCTGAGTTAGCAGAAGATATGGATGTGAGTCGAGTAGGCGCACTCCAAAAGATGCGGCGGTTAGAGAGTCAAGGTTTGGGAGAGTACTTGTCTAAAAAAGGGTTGATTCTGAACGGCGAAGGTGTGGATATCGTCGAAGAAGATATCAAACGCCATCACCTGCTTGAAAAGTTCCTACAAGAATCTTTGGGGATGGACTTCGATGAAGCCTGCAGGGAGTCCAGCAGGTTGGGGTCCATGGTTAGTGATAAGATGATGGATAGGATCGATAAGAATTATCGCCAATATCTAGAATGTGAGTGCGGTCTCTGTTTAGATCCTCCATACGAACCAGATGATCTGGAGGAATGTCATTGGATAAGAAGAGAGTTCGGGAAATGAGGTGAAAGAAAATGAAGAAGGAAAAATTGATAATATTGATGGTTAGTTTGATGTTGGTCTCTACGTTCGCTGTTGGTTGTTTAGAAGATGATGACAGTGAGCACGAAAATATGGATCCCCATATCTGGATGTCGCCTAAGAACGTTGAAGTGATGATAGATAATTTTGTAGAGGGTTTAGAGGATTCAGAAATCGGTTATGAAGAGCTCAATAGAGTAGCGGTTACTATACCTCCTCAGCAAGAATGGGTGGAGAATGTTTGCGGTGAAGATGTTCAGATCACAGTGATGGTTCCGGAAGGTGCGGACCCGCATATATACGAGCCCACAACATCTCAGATGAGGGATATATCTGAAGCAGATGTTTATTTTAAGATAGGTTCAGGTGTGGAGTTCGAAGAGAGATGGATGGACAGTCTTATCGAACAGAATACAGATATGCTGGTAATCGATGGAAGCGATGGTATCCATCTGTTGGAATATGGTGATGATCATGACCATGATCATGACCATGATCACGACCACGAACAATCGATCACATTGACCACTACAAGCCGTTTCCGTGAAAATGCTGATGAATACCTTGACTATATGCATGATATTCATCATTGGATCGAAGAAGAATTGGAACCATACCATGGACGTAAATTCTTGATATATCACCCCTCCATGGCTTATTATGCTCATGAATATGGATTGGAACAGATCGCTGTGGAACGTGAGGGGTTAGAACCGGGCTCGAAGGGTATCCAGGCTGTGATAGAGCAGGCTGAAGAAAAGGATATACGAGTAGTATTTGTATCTCCACAGTTCGATGAAAGTCGAGCTCAGACCATCGCCGATGAAATAGATGGAGAAGTTATTGAACTTGACCCTCTTTCTTCGGATTATATAGAAAACTTAGAGGATATTACCCAGAACCTCATAGAGTCATTTGGACCTGAGTGATTCATATGCAAAAAGCTATCGAAGTTAACGATGTAGGTGTAAAATATGGTAGACAGACCGTTTTGAAGGATGTTAGCTTCGAGCTTGAAAAAGGAAATTTTTTAGGTATAATCGGACCGAATGGCGGAGGTAAAACGACTTTGTTGAAGGTTCTTTTAGGGCTGGTAAAACCAGATAATGGCACGGTAAAAATATTCGGTAAAACCGTCAATAAATCTGGGGATATCGTTGGTTATGTCCCACAGCGCATGAACTTCGATATTCAATTCCCTATCAGCGTCTGGGAAGTAGTCCTAATGGGGAGGGTAGGTAGTCTTGGTTTGAAACCTTTCTTTTCTAAGAAAGATAAAAAGATCGCTAGTCACAGTCTTGAACTTGTAAATATGTTGGAGTATAAAGACAGACAATTTTCGAAATTATCAGGAGGACAACAGCAGCGTGTATTGATTGCCAGGGCCCTAGCAGATAGACCAAAGATATTATTGCTAGATGAACCCACGGCAAGTGTGGACGAGCAGATCAGGACCAATATCTATGAACTTCTGGAAGAATTGAACAGAGAAGAAGGTATAACCATAGTTTTGGTATCCCACGATATCGGGGTGATCTCTTCTCATGTAGAGAAGGTAGCCTGCTTGAACAAATACTTGATCTACCACGGTGATGACGAACTCACACCTGAGATGCTCGAGGAATCCTATGGATGTCCAGTTGATCTGATAGCCCACGGTCATCCCCATAGAGTTTACGAACATAGGATGCCATCGGAGGATGAATAAAATGTTCGATATACTTCAGTACACTTTCATGAGGAATGCCATATACGCTGGGATATTTGCTTCACTTTTATTCGGTATAATCGGAACATTGGTTGTAGTTAAAAGGATAGTTTTCATCAGCGGCGGGATAGCTCATGCCTCCTTTGGAGGAGTTGGTATGGCATTTTATTTGGGATTGGATCCACTTGTAGGTGCTTCTATTTTCACCGTGATCTCAGCGTTAGGTGTAGGTATATTGGGTGAGCGGAAGATCGAACGTGAGGATACAGCTATCGGAGTTATCTGGGCTGTAGGTATGGCACTCGGTGCTTTTTTCTATTCCATAACTCCCGGGTACAGAACTATTAGTCCGTCTAGTTTTCTTTTTGGAAATATCGTGATGATCAGGCATCTTGATATCTTATTACTGTTGGCCCTGACAGCAATAACGCTAACATCTGTGGTCTTCTTTTATCATAAATTCCAGGCAGTAAGTTTTGATGAGGAATTCTCAAAAGTGGTAGGGGTTAATACGTTCTATATCAACATCTTCCTTTTGCTTTTAGTGGCATTCTCCATAGTCTTACTGATAAAGTTCGTTGGTATCATACTTGTGATAGCTCTTTTGACTATACCCGCGTCTATATCGAATCATTTTACCCACGATATGAGAAAGATCATGGCCTCTTCATCTTTACTTTCCCTGGTGTTCATAATGTCCGGACTTTGGATCTCTCATACTCTCGATACCGCAGCTGGCCCTACTATCGTGATAATGGCTGGGATAGTGTTCATCATAGTAACGGTATTTTCAAAACTATTGAAAAGATGAGGATACAGTTCTAGTTATCTTCTTCCTTCATCTTATTAAGAGATAATATTATAGCTATAGCCACTACTAATGAAGAAACAGTGATTATCAGCATGTTCCTCAGGAAATTATCTTCCAGGAAAGACTGTTCCTGATCATCAGTTTCCTGATTGGATGTATCCTGGTCGTCATCAACTTCACCATCCGATATTACATCGTCTATGACCGTAGTCAAATGGTCAGCATCCATGAAACCTACTTCTTCTCGAATTGTATCTTCGTTAGAGTCGATGAAGACAGTAGTGGGCACACCGGTGATACCATACTGAGAAGCTAATTCTCCCTCTGCGCTCGCATCAACTTTTACGAAAACTGTATCGTCACCTCTTTCTTG
>PUKQ01000055.1 GCA_003550565.1 Syntrophomonadaceae bacterium | reverse complement strand
TATCGATAAGGCAATGGTTAACGGCGGTGGCGGCATTGGGCCTTTTACCCTTGCCCAAAACTTCGGTTATGATGTAATGGTTCAGAAATGTAACGAACTCGCCGATAAATTCAAGGTCGAAGTATTCCGTCCCACAGAAACGCTGAAGGAAGGAAATATTTAGGTATAACGGAACATTTTAGAGCGTGATGATAAACAATTAATAGGTTACTTTCAGAAATGGTGTTACGTTGTTAAATAAATTTGCGGAGGTGATGGTTTTTACTTATTAGACAGAATGAAGTGCAAGAGTTACAAAAATAATATGCTTCAGAAAAATAAAATGGAGTTATTAATCTAAAAAAGAGAGGTGTTTAAGTTGCTTAAATCAAGGCTGTGTGATTTGGTTGGGATCAAATATCCCATAATTCAGGCAGGAATGGGGCCTTTTGGGACGAATAAGTTATGTATCGCATCTGCAAATGCCGGTGTGTTGGGTCTGATTAGTTCCAGCGGTCTGGCTTCCAAGGCTTTTCAACCGGAAATATACAAATATTTTTGTCAAACCGGAGGCGCTGACCCCGAAGCTGATCCGGAGACGATTATGAGATCAATTTACCGGCAAACACTGGATGAGACCAAAGAATCCCAGGGTATTTTTGGGGTTAATGTTATGGTCTCCGCCGAGATGAAGGGTTTTGCTGATGTTATTGTGGACACCATAATTAAAGTTCGCGAAGAGGATCCCGAAATGAAAAAGCGTTTTAAGGTTCTGGTAACTTCCGCGGGAGATCCTATGCCCTGGGCGGAAAAAGTAAAAGGCACCGATCTGGTCTGGATGCATGTTATGCCATCTGTTAAGGCAGCATTGCGATGCAAAAAAGCCGGAGTAGATGTGATTGTGGCTTCCGGGCATGAAGGTGGTTTTCATACTGCCTGGGAACCGGTTCATTCAATGACTTTGCTTCCTGCTGTGGTAGACGCAGTAGCTGATGAGAATACTATGGTAGTTGGCACCGGTGGATTCTGTGATGGGAAAACCCTGGTTGCTGCTCTAGCTCTTGGTGCTGAAGGAGCGCAGATGGGTACGCGTTTTTTGGCAACGGAGGAGAGTGATTTCCATCAGATCTGGAAAGAAGGGGTAGTCGAAGCCGGAGACAGGGGAACTTTAATAGCCCGCGGTTTTGTAGGTCCCGCTCGCTGGATTAAAAATCCCCGTAGCGAAGAGCATGCCAGAAATACTGTTGCCAAATCACCCGGTGTATATTTGGGTGTTCCTGATGACTTCTCGAGCATGGATATGTCGCTAATTGACTTTGAGGTAGAATCAGTTAATGCCGTTTATCATAATGATAAAGAAAAAGCAATGTTTGCTGCCGGTGAATCGTCACAGAGGATTAATGACATGCCTAAAGTTAAAGACATGGTGCAGGATATTGTAAAGGAAGCTGAGGATATTTTAAATAGTCTTCCGCAAAAATTCTTGGCTTAAATAGCTGTGATTGAGAATAACTGCCCTGAAAAAAGTAAGGGCAGTTATTCTCAAAAAGTAACCTGCTACCTTAAAACATTGCTTAAACGGTATCATCGCATATTTTTTTGGTAATTATAATTTTTAGTTGTTTCGGAGGTTTAGTGTGAGAGTTAAAGTCTATGCTCCTCCATTTGCTAAAAGAGAAAAAATAGATGAAAATAATTATCTCGAATTGCAGGAAGGTGCTACTTTAAAGGAAGTATTTAATCTTTTGGAGATACCACTTCCAATAGGAGCAGTTTTTTTATGCAGGGTTAATTATGAAAAAGCCCATCTTGGGATGACTTTGCAGGAAGGTGATGTAATAAGCTTTTATTTTCCTCTTGCGGGCGGATAATTTGTTACGCAAATAATTTTATAAAGTATAAAAAAAGGAGCATTAATTATGAAGGGATATTGTGGAAAAATTCTTTTTGTAGATCTTTCGGAAGGTTCTATTGAAGAAAGGGCTATTCCAGACGAAATATATGAAAAATATTTGTCCGGTTCCGGTTTGGGTGCCTACATATTATATAATAATATTCCCCAAAATGCCGATCCTTTAGGTCCTGATAACATATTAGGTTTTGTCAGCGGCATACTAACAGGGACTGGAAGTATAATTACCGGAAGATGGCTTGCCGTTTGTAAGTCTCCGCTTACAGGTGGTTGGGGTGATGCCAACTGTGGAGGTAATTTAGCTCCGGCATTAAAAAGGTGCGGTTATGATGGCATCTTTTTTCAGGGAATATCTCAGAAACCTGTCTATTTGAAAATTGATGATAACGGTGCAACTCTGAAAGATGCAAGCCATGTATGGGGTAAGGACGCTGTTACTGCAGAAGATATTCTGGAAAAAGAAAACAGGGCTAAAAGGAAACCTTCTATAGCTGTTATCGGTGAAGCCGGTGAAAAGCTTTCCCTTATATCGGGAATATGTAATGACCGGGGACGTATTGCCGCCAGATCAGGATGCGGTGCAGTGATGGGGTCAAAGAAACTGAAAGCAGTTGTTCTTGACGGATCTAAGAAAATTAGCTGTCATAACCCCGAAGCAGTAAAGTCAATTAGCCGGGAACTGACTGATAAAATAAACAAAAACGAACTTCCGAAGATTGTAAAGGGCTTTATGATGCCTGTGGTGGGAAAAATAATTAACGGTAAGAATGTAACTTCAATGGACGGTATGATGCAGGCCCCCATGTTCAAAAAGTGGGGAACTATTACTATTAACCAGATGGCTGTAGTTACCGGAGACTCACCGGTAAAAAACTGGGCCGGTTCTGTTAATGACTATAACATTTTATCTCATAGAAATTTAAATCCTGACCTTATAATAAAACACCAAACCAAGAAATACAGTTGCTATTCATGCGTAATAGCCTGCGGTGGTATTTGCAGCATAGATAATATTACCGGTGGAAAGTATAGCCATACCCATAAACCGGAATACGAAACCTGCTCTTCTTTTGGCCCATTATTATTAAATAAAAATCTAAATTCCATTTTTTATATTAACGAACTGTTAAACAGGGCCGGTATGGACAGTATTTCTGCCGGTAATACTGTTGCTTTTGCTATTGAGTGTTACGAAAATAATATACTGACAAAAAAAGATACCGATGGCCTTAACCTTAGCTGGGGCAATGCCAGGGCAATTATCTCACTCATTGAGAAAATGATTGCAAGGGAGGGGATAGGAGATATTCTGGCCGACGGTGCCAAAGCGGCTGCTTCAAAAATCGCTTACGGTTCTGAAAAGTATGCCATGCACAACGGAGGCCAGGAACCAGGTATGCATGATGCTAGATTTGATCCTATGATAGGGGTTCATTATAGCGTTGACCCTACTCCCGGAAGGCATACAGTCGGTTCCGGCAGTTTCTATAAATCTATGAGGCTTTGGGAGAAGGTATCCTGGGCTCCTGTAGTAAAAAAACACCCTAAGGCCCAAGAATATATTCCTTCAGAAAAAGAAGCATTAAAAGCGGTTGCCGGTGCCTGTTTCAAGCAAGTTGTTGACGGTTCGGGGGGCTGTCTTTTTGCTGCTATACTGGGCGTTCAGCACTGGAAAGTGTTTGAATGGCTTAATTACACAACGGGATGGGATAAAACTGCAGACGAATATATGGAAATAGGCAAACGCATCCAAACTCTGCGCCAGTTATTTAATATCCGTGAAGGGATTAATCCGGTAGACTTTAAATTGAACCGCCGTCTAAGCGGAGATGTTCCTTT
>PUKQ01000132.1 GCA_003550565.1 Syntrophomonadaceae bacterium | reverse complement strand
GCATATTCATTATTCCCTCCCTATGTTGTTGATAATATAGCTTTCTAGTTTTGTAAATGTTAAAATATTATTAGTTAATTTACGAGAATGAGAGTGCTAATAAGAATGGATGAAAATCTGATTAAAGAAAAAGTCAAAGAAGAGCTAATTCAATTCAGTGAGCATAGTATACATAAAATGGATGAGAATGATATTTCTAGTAAAGAATTAATTGAGGCATTATATAATGGGGAGATAATTGAAGATTATCCTGAAGATGAAAGAGGACATAGTTGTTTATTTTTGTGTAAGGATAACAAAGATTTTTTTCATGTTGTTTTGGGACAAAAAGAAAGAAACTTGTTTGTTGTTACCGTTTACAGACCAAGTTTGCCTAAATTTATTGATGAACGGACAAGGGGGCGAGAAGAATGAAGTGTTATTTGTGCAATGGTGAAATGAAAGAAGAATTGGTTACTATTACGAGATATAGAAAAGGTTCTTATTATTTATTAGAAGATGTACCGGCTATGGTATGCGAGCAATGTGGGGAAAAATGGTTTTCAATGAAAACTGTTGTTAATATGGATGAATTAATGGAAAAGCCTTTAGACTCAGAGGAAAGGTTCATTACAGTTCCGGTAAGAAAATTCTCCTCAGGGTAAACCATAAGATAATAAGATACGGGGTCAGATACGGGGTCAGGTCTTGAAAAATAAGATTTTTTCTCCTGATTTTCTTGCAGGGTGCATTAGATGCCAGCATACTATTTGTATTTTGACACCTTTTAGTAATTTTAGGTTTTCACCGGTGTGCGGATGAGACCGGGGTGAATGCGTCGTGGAAGCACAAAGGGGTCGTGGTGTTGGGAACCTTTTTCTTTAGCACCTTTGACCCAAAAGGTCAAAAAGAATGTAACAATTTTGCCCCGTCCCTACTGTCACCGCCGCATTATGGACAGTTTCACCATCTTCCAATAGTATTACCCTCAAATACTTTCCTGCTTCACTAATGTATTACCACTTCTTAACTCTTCCATCATCCTGTTATAAAATAAATTATAACATACAGAATTTTTAATTAAACTACTCCGGTGCCCAAGTTTCTTCCTTCGCTGCCGGGACGTAACTATTCAGACGTCACCTAATCTATTTTTGGCTTGTTCTTAAGTTGTGTTATGTGCAACAAGCACCGTCACCTTATAGAATTACGCCGAGAAAACCTCGGACTTTAGTCCGAGGATGAGATGCGGCTTTACTTTTCCCTTTACACATGGTAAGATAATAATATGAAAAATGCAAACCAAACACGCCATGCAACATATATAATAAAATATCACCTGGTATGGATAACAAAATATCGTCGTGAGATCTTAACCGGTGAAATTGCTGAAGAAGTTGAGAGTATCTTGAAAAAAATAGCTATAAAAAACCAATGGGAGATAATATCTTTAAGCATTCAACCAGATCATGTTCATATATTTGTTTCTGTTCCTCCCAAGATGGCACCAGCAGATTTAGTTAAAATATTTAAAGGAGCTTCTGCAAGATACCTGTTAAGCAAATATCCTCATTTGGGAATTAAAAGCCAACGAAGTTCACTGTGGGCACCATCTTACTATATTGGGACAGCGGGGAATATCTCATCAAATACAATTAGCAAGTATATTGATGAATGTCAGGACCATTAGGAGAGAGCTATATGCTTAAAACTTACAAGTTTAGACTTTACCCCACAGAAGAGCAGGCACAGATAATGCATAACACCTGCTTTTTGTGCTCCATCCTCTACAACCGGGGACTGGCAATGCGAAAAGAAAAGTGGGAAAATGAGAAACTATCGCTTTCTGCCTACGACCAGATTAAGGGCCTGCCTGCTGAAAAAGAAGAGACACCTTTCCTAAATGGCGTCTACTCCCAGATTCTGCAAGACGTATACCGCCGGCTGGATAAGTCGTTCCAGAACTTTTTCCGGCGCCTAAAAGAAGGAGAAGAACCGGGTTACCCGAAATTCAAACCTGCCAGGAAATACGACAGCTTCACCTATCCGCAATCCGGTTTTTCTATTGAAAAAGAAGGCAGGGGTGGCAGATTGAAATTATCCAAGATCGGAACCGTAAAGATAAAAATGCACCGCCCTGTATGCGGTAAAATTAAGACTCTAACTATCCGCCGCCGGGCCGGCAGGTGGTATGCTTGTTTTGTATGTGAAATAGAAGCAGAACCCCTGCCTAAAACCGGCAATTCCACCGGTATTGACTTCGGCATCAACAGCCTGGTTGCCACCAGTGACGGCGAGCTGATTCCTTCTCCCAGGAACCTTCTTCAGTCTGAGGCGAAGCTCAAGCGGCTCCAACGAGCGGTTTCGCGGAAGAAGAAGGGTTCCCGGCGAAGGAAGAAAGCCGTATTGGCACTACAGAAACAGCATGAAAAGGTTGCCAACCAGCGCAGGGACTTTGCTTTCAAAGTGGCCAGGAAACTACTTGAACAAAATGACCTGATAGCAATAGAAGACCTCCAGGTTACGAATATGGTTGGCAACAGGCGCTTAGCCAAAAGTATTCACGATGCTGCCTGGAACAAGTTAGCAACCATACTAGAGCACAAGGCTGAAGAATTTGGCAGGACAATAGTCAAGGTTAATCCCCAAAACACTTCTCAAGACTGCTCCGGGTGTTGTGAAAAAGTACCAAAAACGCTGTCTGCGAGACAGCACAACTGTCCGCACTGCGGTCTGTCTCTGGACAGAGACGTGAACGCCGCTCTAAATATATTGCATAGGGGCCTGGACGAGGCCTTCGGGGATAGAGAGGCAGAAGCCTCTTAAATGAACCGAGAAGCCCTGGACTTTTAGTTCGGGGAGTCGTCACGTTGGTTCTGTCTGGAATTATCGGCGGTTAGGGGGAGAGGTAAGATTGGTTCCGGAGGGAAGTGAGATTATATTTGTGGGTGTAATGGTTGATGAGGGTTAAAAGGGTGGCCCGGGAGGCCAGGTTTGACTGGTAAGCCCGCATAATTTCCAAAAGTTCGACTTCTTCCCGGGGTATGAGGTATGGCTGAAGGAGTTCGCATATTTTTTGTATGATGGGGATGTTTTTTTTGATGGTAGAGTGGTGTGAAAGGGCTGCCATATATAGGGTTTCGTAATTGGTAAATAGTTGGGAAGAGGGGAGTTTGTCGCCGGCAAAGGTTAGTTTTTCCAGGGCGCTGTGGTGGCGGGGGCTGTGGGATATGAGAAGCAGTTTTTGCCGGAAGTGGAAGTCTTTTAGTTTTTGGGGGGTGGGGGCATTTGCCAAAAAGTCCTGCCAGCGCTTATAGCCCAAGACTCGTTCTAAAAAGTTTTCCCGCCGAGAGGTATCATTCAAGCGCTTTTCTTCTTCCAAAGGCAGGCGGGGGAAATGTTCTGCCAGGGCGGAAGCAAATAAGCCCCTGCTATTTGGGGGAGTAGATTTCTTTGCGGGGTCTTTATCCGGTAACTTGTATGGAATACTTTCCGGAGTGGCGCCCGGCAATTTCACCCTTTTCTTTGCAGGGTGCTTAATCGGCACCCGGAAGAGGCCGCAGCTGGGCGAGTTGCTTTTGAGGATAAAGCCGCTCAAGTTTTCCTCTGCCAGTTCTCCGACTTTTTGGGCGCAAAATTTTTGCATGTCATGGGTGTAGTCCATCCCGGAGCTTACCGTTATCAGGCGGGGATGACGGACACTGCCCACGAGATCCATGGGTTCCCGGGGCACGGGAAAGCCGCATTCAACCTCCGGGCAGG
>PUKQ01000258.1 GCA_003550565.1 Syntrophomonadaceae bacterium | reverse complement strand
GGGAAACTGCCACGGAGATAGCGGAAACATTTTTTACTCAACCGGAAATAGCGACCATGGCTACGGGATTGGAGTTTCCCGATGCTTTAAGTGGTGGTGTTTTTGCCGCCCTAAATGAAGCCCCGGTTCTTTTGACCGCTCAGGATAACCTCCCGGATGTGCTGGAAAGTTATTATCGCAGGCAGGAAAATTTGAGGAAATTATATGTATTTGGTGGGGAAGTAGCAATAGCGGAAAGTGTCTTAGATGAAATAAGATCTTTGGAATGGTAATACAGTGGAGATAAAGGCTTGCTTGTACAATTAACAATATCCTCTCAGAAACCCTAAAATATTTGAGCAATTAACCTATGCACCATGGCGCCTCAGATGGTTTTTGGGAGCAATTAATAACAACTAAATAAAATGGTGCGGGCGAAGGGATTTGAACCCTTAAGGGACATCGTCCCACTGGATCCTAAGTCCAGCGCGTCTGCCAGTTCCGCCACGCCCGCATAATTATTCATTCTTTCTATTTTTTTACTTTATCGGGTACCACTCCAATACCTACCATATTATACATTAATAATTATTACTAAAAAAGAAGAAAATTATAAATCTTAATTATTACTAAAATTCGGGTCCTAAAATTAAAACTAACCCCTTTCGTATTGCTCGCAAATATTCTTTATGTTTTTAGTTTGGAAAATAAAAAAAATTGTCCTAAATAATAAATATTTACTTCCATGTTAGCAGGAAAAAACATAGTCAATATAGAAAAGTATCTTTCAAGAACATACTAAAAAAATTTAAATACCATCTACAGGGGCTAATAAGCTTATTACAAATTTTGATAAGTGCTGTTAGATGGTAATGGTTTTATTTTAATTTTATGATTGTATTCAGAAATTAATAAAATTATTTAAATGAAGAAAGGGGTTATTTATGAGAAAAGCTACGTTGATTATAGGTTTAATATTTATGATAATAATTCTTGTTCAATCTTTTGTTGTTGGCATGGGAGGAGAGCTTTTTGAAGATTTTACCCTTTCTCAGGGAGGAGCCATAGGCAGGCTCGTGGGCATTTTATTTGGAGCCGGTGCCGCTTTTGTATTGTCCAAACCCTTTGCATCAATGATCATTTATGTTGTTGCTGCCCTCATGGCCTTGATTGCAGCATTTCCTACCGGTTACGGAGACCTATTCTTGTGGGGAATTGTTGCCGTTGTTTTGGCGGTATTGAGCTTCTTCAGCAGAAGAGAATTAGAAGAGTATTCTGATTTTGAAACGTAGTTTGCATAAGGTAAATACTTAGGTTTATAGAATTAAGCTGGGAAAACCTCGGACTTTAGTCCGGGGAGTCGTCACGGTTAGAACTATTAAAGGTAGTAATAATAAATATTATCTCTAATTTAGTTGGTTTATATGAATTGTTTTCATCTCTCACTTGCGCTCCACTTCGAGATGGGAGAATTATCCTTGTTTAAATTTTACTTGAAAAGTGCTGTCCACATGTGACAGCCTTTTTTGATTGCTCCCGGGTGAAATCTCCGGGTAAAGTCCGGGCAAAGAAGCATGCGCGACCAAAGAAAATGTTATTTATTTACGAAAAGCAAAGCAGAAAGCCTATTGCTTTAGCAGTGGGAGTATGTCAGCAATATTATAAGTGTCCCTTTGACAGAGAATCGTAAAGGAGTTTCCTCATGAGAATCGTAAGCTTTAGCAGAAATGGTGAAAGAAAATATGGGGTGGTGGAAAATGGTTTGGTGCATGAAATTGACGGGGATCTGGAATCTTGCTATTTTAACAATTACCGCCGCAGCGGTAATGAATTCCGCCTTGATCATATTTCCTTATTGCCACCCTGTGAACCCACCAAAATAGTGTGCCTGGGGCTGAATTACCGCGGCCATGCAGAAGAAATGAAACTTCCCCTTCCTTCTGCCCCCATAATATTTATGAAGCCCGCTACGGCAGTGATTGGCCCTGGAGAAAGTATTGTTTATCCTCCCCAGAGTAGCAGGGTGGATTATGAAGCGGAATTGGGAGTGGTAATGGGCAGGCGAGCTCACCGGGTAAATCAGGCAGAAGCCCTGGATTATGTCCTGGGATATACGTGTGCCAATGATGTAACCGCAAGAGATCTGCAGTCCAAAAATGGGCAATGGATTTATGCCAAGGGATTTGATACTTTCGCTCCTTTGGGCCCCTGGATTGAAACCGGTTTGCAGAACCCCGAAAATTTGGAGATAAAGGGATATCTTAACGAAAAGCTGGTTCAATATGCCTCTACAGCCGATCACATCTTCCCCGTCCACGAATTGATTGCTTATATTTCTGCTTGCATGACCCTCCTTCCGGGAGATGTGATTATCACCGGCACTCCTCCGGGAATAGGGCCACTTGCCCCCGGCGATACATTTGAAGTAGAAATTTCCGGCATCGGAAAACTGCTGAACCGGGTAATAAAAACTTAAAAAAGTTTGCTTACATGCTAAAATGCTAATAATTGAAATCTCCCGGTTCGATAAGAATATAATAGAAGAAACAGAGAAAGACAACGGAAAGAAAACGAGGGCACAAATTCAAAATCTTAATTAAGCAGGGAAAGGGAAATACGGTGGCAATAAATTGAAGATAAAAAAACATGAAAACGATGCGGGATCGGGAACCCGTTTCCCTATCCGTTCCTATTTCACCCGCTGGGAGATCCTCAGGTATCTAATTATGATAGGCGGTTTTTTCCTCATGTCCACAGGGCTGGTATGCATACTCTATGCCGACCTGGGAATGCCTCCGTGGGATGTTTTCCATCTGGGACTTCTTCACTATGTTCCCATTACTTACGGGCAGGTTATTCAGGGGTTAGGCCTAATAGCTATTCTGGTAAGTTACTTTTTGGGAGTAAAACCGCACATCGGCACTTTCCTGAACATGTTTTTCATCGGATTTTTTGTGGATGTCATCATTTTTATTGATATTATCCCTTATCCCCAGCATATATTTTGGAGATCCCTTCAGTTTTTGGGCGGACTTTTCCTCTTTGCTTATGGCACCATGGGCTATATCCTTTTGAATCGGGGCACCGGGCCCCGGGACAGTTTGATGGTAGCTTTTTCGCGCTTAACCGGTTTCAGGCTGGGAATAATAAGGACCATCATAGAAGTCACCGTAACAGTGGTGGGGTTTGCGCTGGGCGGCCCTTTGGGCGTGGGCACGGTCGTATTTGCTTTGGGGGTAGGCCCGTGCATGGAAGTATGCACCTCTCTGATCAATTGGCACAACCTCCTTTTCCGGCGGATGATCAATATAAAAAATTTATTTTCCCCTAAATAAAAAAATGGCTGGGGTGGCAGGATTCGAACCTGCGCGTGCAGGGTCCAAAACCCTGTGCCTTACCGCTTGGCGACACCCCAGTGTATTTTTAAAATATATTTTATTTTAAAAGGGCTTACCCATTTTATGTTCCTTAAATGGGGTGAGTGAAGGGACTTGAACCCTCGACCTCCAGGGCCACAACCTGGCGCTCTAACCGGACTGAGCTACACCCACCACGCCTGTGTAATATTAATGCCTTCTGCAAACTCCATGCAGCTTCCCAGCCACATGCAAAAATAATTTTAACATCCTGTAGGGGGAAAGTCAAACTAGGTGTCAGGCCTTGACATTGACACAAAAAAACAATTTCGGAGGTTGATTACCTTATACCTAATTTCTATTTATCTTAGAAAACGGCGTCTTAATTTGCAATTTGTGTCAATGTCAAGG
>PUKQ01000100.1 GCA_003550565.1 Syntrophomonadaceae bacterium | reverse complement strand
TATAGAAAAAAGTCCGCTACGGGCTTAAATACTCTGTTTTAACAAGATGTAGCGTGGAAAAGCGGCGGTTAATGACTACCCCTTATCCCGATTCGTAAATTCTAAGGAGCTTCCTGTTGTTGTAATTTAGGGGTTTTTAGCTTGTTTTTTGTTATCCTCTCTTATCAAGAATCCCTTTATATCAGTGGTCGGGGCGGAGGGATTTGAACCCACGACCCCTTGGTCCCAAACCAAGTGCGCTGCCAAACTGCGCTACGCCCCGACATGTAAAATATATATTCCCTTAGTAGCGAGTATATTCTAACATAGCCCCCGGTGTTATGCAATAAACAATTCTTCGAGGCGTGCGGCTTTAATAGCCGCACGAGGCTTTTTCTATTTATTGCCCCCTTTTTACCCTCTAAATTTATACATTCCCACGAGAACCGGAACCGGATGAGCTTTTGTTTTATCAACTGTTTATTATGCGGTCTAATTTATTAATCAATTATGATTTATTGCAACTCCGGCAATATTTTTGGAATATGCAAATAATGCTTGCTGATTCTATGTTTTAATTATTTTCAGGCAGGATTTTTTATATTGCCATCGAATATATAAAAGAATTTACATGGCTGATATAAGGTATAAGCTTTCAATGCTAGGTAAATATATTTAAACGAAATTAAGGAGATCAAAGCCCTCCTTCCAATGCCTTTATATGCAAAAAAGATAATTGGGTATAGTATATGAGCAATGAAAACTTGCAGTATGATAAAATTAAAAAATTTATGAACTAAAAGTTTTAGGAGGGGTTAATATTTCAAATTTCTTGCTACTAGCCATCATAACACCCATGGTAATTTCACCTGCCCTTCTCTTTTTAAGCAAAAAATGGCGTTATATTCTAGTTTCTTTTTTGATCCTTGTGATGGCTTATTTAGTTGTTTATAACCTGGCAGGCATAGAATTGGGCAGGCTGACTTTATTTCCGGCAGAAGGAACTGTTATCCCTTTTGATTTTTGGGAACATGAATACAGTCGTATTTTGGTGCTGGGATTTACCCTAATAGGCTTTTTGGGCATTCTTTACGGGCTTACGGAAGCAAAGCCCAATGAACAGGTAGCTTCCTTCTGGGCAATATCGAGTGCTATAGGAATCGCCTTTGCCAACGATTTTATCACTCTCTTTATATTCTGGGAGTTATTGACTATTACCACCGCCAGCCTGATTTTTTTTAACGGCAAACAGGTTTTTCAGATGGCATACCGCTTTTTATTTTTCCATTTGATAGGCGGTTTGATGCTTTTTGTGGGGATTTGCCAACAATTTGCCGCTACCGGATCTATATCCCTGGCAACTCCAGAAGCAGGGCTTGCTTTTTTCATTTTGGGCATTGGCTTTAAAGCAGCGTTTATTCCGTTTCATATTTGGGTAGCATGGGGATATCCAAATGCTTCATTATTTTCCAGCGCCATAATGGCTGCTTTAACTACTAAAATAGGTGTTTATGCATTAGCTCGCATACTACCTTCTGACGAACTTTTTGTATATATGGGAGGTATTATGGCCCTTGTAGGCGTAAGCTGCGCCCTCATGCAGAAAAACATGCGGCGGTTGCTTACTTATCACGTGGTAAGCCAGGTTGGTTACATGGTTGCAGGTGTGGGATTAGGAGCTACTCTTGCCGTAGATGGAGGATTATTTCATCTATTTAATAATATGCTTTACAAATCCCTGCTTTTTATGACTGCAGGGGCGGTCCTTCTTTCCACCGGCACTGAAAATCTTCATGACTTAACCCACCATGAAGAAAACAATGATGATCATTCCGCACCGGCTAAACCTGTATGGAAAGCAATGCCGCTGGTAACACTGGGAGCTATAATCGGGGCTCTGGCCATCGCCGGAGTCCCCTTATTTAACGGCTATGTGAGCAAATATATGCTTAAAGAAGCCATGTACGGCATGGGGCCTGCCGAATGGATGCTTTTAGTCGCCAGTATCGGAACTGCTGCTTCTTTTTGCAAGTTTGTATATTTCGGATTTCTCAAGGCTCGCGCCATAAGTATTAAGCCCCCTGGTTTTACCATGCAGGCTTCCATACTGCTTTTTGCTTTTTTCTGTATTTTGCTGGGAGTTAGGCCGGACTTCATATGGGAAATACTACCGTATGCTTCTTCGCTTGATGTTTACTCCATGTCAGGAATTTGGTCGGCCATGCAACTTTTCCTCTCCGGAGTCTTACTTTTTGTCATCCTGGCAAAACCATTGCAAAAAGGGTTACCTATACCCCCCTGGGTGAGTGTAGAATATCTCGTTATAAATCCTTTTGAAAAAGAAGGTAGTAAAGCAATAAGAACTCTTAGGCCTTACTTCAATAGATTAGGCGAGGGAATTAAAAATATAACTACAGACCAACTGGTTTTAGGGGTAGTTCTCATTATTTTAATGATTATATTTTTCTATTACGGCCGGTTGGGGATCTAATGATTTTTCTACTAACTAAATTTTACTAAACCATGGAGAGAGATAATTATGCGCTTAACATTTATTACATTTTTAGGAATGCTAATAGTAGCAATTATTATTGATCTCCTGGGGATCCAATCTGCATGGACAGTTTTTCTATTTGGTTTAGGCTGGCTAGGGTTATTAACCACCGGTATTTTTTGGGCAATTAAAAAAAGGACCTGTGGCATATGTAATCAGACATGGTCCATTGCCGACATCAATGATTTTTCCAGGGCAAAATTGAAGTCACTTTTCACAGGTTGTCCGAAATGCATGAAATCAAATAAATTCACTAATAACGGCTCTTAACTTTTGCAAAGCCTTGCCGCGGTGGCTTACTTTATTTTTAACATCCGCTTCCATCTGAGCAAAGGTAAGGCCTGTAGGTTCGTGAAAGAATAGAGGATCATACCCAAACCCCCCATCTCCTTTAGGTGCAAACAGAATTTTCCCTTCACAGGTTCCTTCAATAATTCTATATGCTCCATCCGGGGAAAAAAGAGCCAGGACACAAACAAACCTGGCATCCCTCTGAGATGAGGGCACTGATTTTAATTTTTCCAGTAATAAATGGTTGTTTTCTTCATCCGAAGCGTTAGAACCTGCAAAACGCGCGGACCTAACACCGGGAAGCCCCTCCAGGGCTTCTACCTCTAAACCGGAATCATCTGCCAGGGTAATTTCACCACAAAATAGACTGATAACACGAGCTTTTTTGAGGGCGTTAGCAGCAAAAGTATCTTTGTCTTCTTCAACTTCGGGAACATTATCCCACTGTTTTAAAGATTGTATCTCCACAGGTAGACCCTTAAGAAAATGCTGTATCTCTTTTACTTTTCCCTCATTAGAGGTAGCTAAAACCATTTTTTTTGTTTGCATCTTCTCGGTTGCCTTTCCCTACTGTATTTCATGATTTATATTGCTGAAGGCTCGCTTCAATTTCTGCAACTGCCGCTTCCAGACTCTGGCGTTGACAGGCTATTATCTCCATAATGCCTTGTCGGGCAAGATCTAAAAAAGTATCAAGATCTTTGCGAGAAAATGTTTGCCCTTCCGCAGTTCCCTGTATCTCTACAAATTCTTCACTTTCTGTCATTACTACATTTAAATCAACAAAAGCTGCCGCATCTTCTTTGAAGTCAAGATCGAGTAAATGCTCTCCCTCCACCATCCCAACACTAACAGCACCAAGGAAGTCTTTAACCGGCACAGCTTCCAATATACTTTCTTTTTTTAAATAAAGCAGTGCATCAAGAAGCGCCACAAATGCGCCGGAGATAGAAGCTGTCCGGGTTCCTCCATCCGCTTGAATGACATCACAATCTATGCGCACCGTTCGTTCTCCCAATGCTTCCATATTAACTACCGAACGCAGGGAACGCCCGATTAATCGCTGAATTTCATAAGTTCTGCCGGAAGCTCTCCCTTGAAGCCCTTCTCTCTGCACACGAACATCCGTAGAACGGGGAAGCAAAGCATATTCTGCCGTTACCCACCCCCGGCCGGTGCCTTTCAGAAAGCCCGGAACATCTTCTTCAACCGAAGCTGTACATATAACTTTAGTATCTCCCGCTTCTACCAAAACTGCCCCTTCCGGATGCTTCAAATAATGCCGGGTAAATCTTAAGGGTCTTATTTGATTATTTTTTCTTTTATCCTGCCGCATAAGAGCCTCCTTAAAATTATTGCTTCTCACTTTCTTTCCGGTCAAGTAATCGGGCATAAACTAATCCAAGTTTTATCATGAAAGAGCTTTTACACCAAAAAACACTTAACTCCTTTTGGAAGATGGTTATAAATTTTGTCACCAAATATTAAAAAATCACCTGATAGGCTTTTACGGGTTTACCGAGAAACCTCTGGCCAATTTCTTCAAATATGGAAGGTTTTCCGCTTACAAAAAAACGATGATTAACTTTTACAGGATTTAAGGGACGCAAGAGCCCTTCAAAAGTAAATATTTCTTTAGCTTCCCGGGCTATCTCTTCGGCAGAACTGATTAAATTGACTTTATCACCCATAACTTCCCGGATTAAATCAGTCATGAGAGGATAGTGAGTGCAACCCAAAATAACTGTGTCAACTTCTTCTTCTTTTAGAGGAGATAAGTATTCTTCGGTTACCCGCAAAGCTTCCGGCGTCTTCACCAGGTTATTTTCCACTATTAATACCAGCAATGGGCAAGCTACACTGAATATTTGAACAGAAGTGTCAAGCTTTCTGATGTCTCTTTCGTAGGCACCACTGGAAATTGTTCCTGTGGTGCCAATTACACCAATACGTCCATTTTGAGTAGCTTCCACAGCAGCCCTTACTCCAGGTTCAATAACCCCGATTACCGGAATATCCAGCTGCTCACGGTAATAAGGCAAGCCGGCTGCCGTAGCAGAATTACAAGCTACCACCACCAGTTTAACTTCTTGAGTTTGTAAAAATTCTATAATTTCAAGGGCAAAGCGCCTAACTTCATCATGCTGACGCGGTCCATAAGGCATTCGCGCCGTATCCCCAAAATACACAATGCTTTCGTAAGGAAGTTGGTGGAAAAATTCCCGCACTACCGTTAAACCACCTACTCCTGAATCTAATATTCCAACTGCCTTATACGGCTCAATATTAGTTTCATTATTCAATTACATCATCCCTACATTTTCAAAATTTTTAATTAGCCGGGTTTAATCTTCATTAGTTTAGCAATTGTATTATACGCTGTCAATTTATTTAAACAACAAAAGAAAGAAATAACTGATTAATTGTTTGTCGGCATGTCAGCAATTTAAAAAGCTTTGCTACATTTTTTTGATTTCACAATACCTAAATGCTAAAATTTATGTTGTTACTTTCCCGTTTACATATGCTATAATAAAAAACTGATAGTGATGAAATTCTATCAATGCTTGTTTAAGTTACTCTAAATGTTACTTCTGGCAAGCAAACAAAAGAAAAAACCATTTTAATGAGGAGGTGTTTAATATTGGCAGATGACAATAACATTACCGAAATACGCTGGCATGCCCGGGGCGGACAGGGAGCTGTTACCGCATCTAAAACTTTGGTAGAAATGGTTTTGCCTAAAGGAATGTATTTCCAATCATTCCCGGAATACGGCCCCGAGCGCATGGGGGCTCCGGTGCAAATTTTTAACCGCATCAGTCTTTCGCCTATTTCTATTTACTGCGCCATCACGGAACCAGATATTGTGGTGGTAGTAGATGATACTTTAATGGATGTGGTTAATGTTACCTCCGGCTTAAAATCCGGAGGCACAATTGTAATCAACACCCACATGGAACCGGCAGAAATAAATAAATTATACAAGCTTCAAGATTATCACCTTTATACGCTGGATGCTACACATATAGCCCTGGAAACCATTAAAAGACCTTTTTCAAATATTCCCATGCTTGGGGCTTTGATAAGCATTACCGGCTTGTTAGAGAAAGAAGAAGCCAGTGAATTCCTCAAGTCGTCTTTCGGTAAAAAATTTCCGGAAAAAGTTGTGGATAGGAATATAGAAGCACTTACCCGCGCATTTGAGGAGGTTAAATATGATGAAAAAGTGGGAAATTAAGAATATAAATAACTGGAGTTGGGAAGAACACCCCCTGGGAGGTATTATACCCAAAGCAGGCAATGCTTCTACCTACCCCACAGGGGGATGGCGCTCTCAAAGGCCAATACGCGATGAAGAAAAATGTAACGATTGTCTTCTATGTTTTATCTTTTGTCCGGAAGCTGCCATTGCAGCCACCAGTGAAAAAATTGGAGAAATAAACCTTCACCACTGCAAAGGATGTGGCATTTGCGCCCGGGAATGCCCCCGTGAAGCTATTGAAATGGTAGATGAAACCGAGGCTCAAAACAATGAAAGAGGTGAAAAGTCAAATGTCTAAGCCAGTTGCCGTAGTAGGCACCGATGCTGTAGCCGAGGCCATGCGCCAAATACAACCTGATGTTGTAGCCGCTTATCCTATAACTCCCCAAACAGCCATAGTGGAAGCTTTTTCTCAGATGGTAGCAAATGGAGAAGTGCCCACGCAATTGATTAACGTAGAAAGCGAGCACAGCGCCATGAGTGCTTGCATTGGCTCAGCTGCCAGCGGAGCAAGGGTAATGACCGCTACTTCATCTCAGGGCCTCGCCCTTATGTGGGAACTTCTTTACATTGCTTCCGGGCTCCGGCTTCCCATAATTATGCCCAATGTCAACAGGGCACTTTCAGCTCCCATTAACATACACTGCGACCATGGGGACAGTATGGGAGCACGTGATTCCGGATGGATTCAAATTTTTTGTGAAAATGCTCAAGAATCATATGATAACACTATTCAGGCAGTAAAAATCGCTGAAAACAGCAATGTGCTTCTGCCGGTAATGATCAATCTTGACGGGTTCATTATAAGTCACAGCATGGAAAAAGTGGAATTTGAACCCACCGAAAAGGTCAGCAAATTCATTGGCACATATGAGCCGGCTTATACATTACTTGATGCTCAAAACCCCGTTTCTGTCGGCAATTTTGATTCGCTGGGTGGTTTTTATTTTGAATTAAAAAGAGCCCAGGAAGAAGCAATGCAAAATGCTTTTCCGGTAGTAGAAGAAGTAGGGAAAGAATTTTCTCAGCTATTTGGCCGGGAATATGGGTTGTTTGAACCCCATTACCTGGAAGATGCTGAAGTAGCCCTTGTTGTTGCAGGTTCGGCTGCCGGAACAACCAAACATGTTATATCACAACTACGTCAGCAGGGGCTGCCAGTGGGAATGCTCAAAATTCGCCTTTTCCGTCCCTTTCCGGCTGAAGAACTGCGGAAAGCTCTTAAACATATTCCGGTTATCGGAGTTATGGATCGCTCTCTCATGTTTGCCGGAGGTCAGGGCGGACCGCTTTTTAGCGAATTACGTTCTGCTTTTTACGAATTAGACAATAGACCAAGTATTTACAGCATAGTTTACGGCCTGGGTGGTAGAGACCTTGGACCCAGGCAAATTGAAGAACTCCTTCGGGATTTCCTGGATGGAAATACCCCTGAAGACATCTGTTACCTTGGATTAAGGGAAGGTGAAAACAATCAATGAAACTAAAAGAGTTAGTCCAAAAAGAACAATATCTTAGCGGTGGCCATCGTATGTGTGCCGGCTGTGGCGCGCCGGTTGCTATTCGCCAGGTGCTTATGGGGCTCCCCGACGGTGTGGAATTGGTTATAGTAAACCCCACCGGATGTCTGGAAGTTTCCACAACCATTTATCCCTATACTGCCTGGAAAGCATCTTTTCTACACAACGCCTTTGAAAATGCCGCTTCTACCCTAAGCGGTATAGAAACTGCTTACCGAAGCTTTAAAAAACAGGGTAAGTTGACAGATGACTATCGCTTCCTGGCTTTTGCCGGAGATGGTGCAACTTACGACATTGGTTTTCAAGCTTTATCCGGCGCATTAGAGCGAGGACATCGTATGGTTTATGTCTGTTACAATAACGAAGCATATATGAATACCGGCATTCAACGTTCGGGGGCGACTTCTTTTGGAGCATGGACGACCACCAGCCCGGTTGGAGACGAAAGTATTGGTAAAAATGAATATCGCAAAGATCTCACCGCCATCGTCGCCGCGCATGGTATTCCCTATACCGCTCAGGCCTCAATAAGCCACTGGAGGGATTTAACCAAGAAAGCAGCTAAAGCCTTTGAGACCGATGGCCCGGCTTTTCTAAATATCTTTGCTCCCTGCCACCGCGGTTGGAGATTCCCCATGGAAGAAACCATTAATGTGGCTCGCATGGCAGTACAGTCTCATGTTTGGCCTCTTTATGAAGTAGAAAGTGGAGAATGGACACTTAATTATAAGCCCCGCAAAAAACAGCCTTTGGAAGAATACCTGAAATTGCAGGGGCGCTTTGCTCACCTATTTCGCGATGAACAAAAGCAGGAGCACATAAAACAAATGGAACAATTTGTAGAAGAAGAATGGGAGCGCTTGCTAAAACGCTGTGGCGAAGCATAATATATTTATTAAATAATTATCTTTATTATAAATAACACTCGAATTTAAAAACAGGCATTCTTAAAATGCCTGTTTTTAAATATAAATTTTATAATTTTTTTCCTCATTATAAATCTTTATGATTTTAGGAAATTCTTTTGAAGATTTCTTTTTTAAATATAGGATTTTTAACCTTGATATAGGTACCTTTCATCCCCAATGAACGCGAATCAATAATCCCTGCGCTCTCAAACTTACGCAATGCATTAACAATGACGGAACGAGTTATACCCAGATTATCGGCAATTTTGCTGGCTACTACAATACCTTCACCACCATCTAAAGCTTTGAAAATATCTTCCATTGCCTCCAACTCGGAATAAGACAAACTGCTAAAAGCTACATCAATAATAGTTTTATTGCGAGTTTCTTCTATTTTCCTTTCTTCGCGGTATCTCATCATCTCCATACTAATTATTGACGCGCCAATTTCAGCTAAAGCAATATCATCAATAGAAAATTCACCTTCAAACCGATGCAGTAAAAGAGTTCCCAGCCTCCTGCCTTCACCCGTAATAGGAACTAAAGCCAAAACTTCGGGTGGATACTTGCATTTAAAAGGATTATCTTTTTCAAAAATGCAATCCTCACTTTTTTGCACTATATTAATTTTTGACTCTTCCATACCCATTAAAAACTTTTCATTATACCAGGCAGGAAACTCACCTTTTTCCACTATCTTTTCTTTAAAATAATCACAATCAAACTGCTCCAAAAGGCTATAACCCAATATTTTCCCTTTATTGGAAACGATAAAAATATTTGCCAGCAGTCCATCTTTTAATATATGAGCACCTTCTTCAAAGTTAAGGGCAGTAGAGGAACTCTGAATGGCTTTTTTCATATACCTAACTTTTTCCAGCAAAGTTGAAGTCTTCATATATACTAATATACCACCTTTCCATTTTAAATTTCTTCTTAATATTATGATTTAATTTAATTTTTGTCAATAGATATTATCATAATATTTATTGAAATATTATTTATTTTTTTTATTATCAAGCATCTTCTCTAATAATATGCAAAAGGATTATGGAAAAAGATTATTCTCTTACAATTATTCCCTCTCTTCAAGAGGAATATAACTTCTAACTTTTCTTCCCGTGTAAATTTGGCGGGGACGCCCGATCTTAAAGGGAACAGTATCATACATTTCCTTCCATTGAGCTATCCACCCCGGCAAACGTCCTATGGCAAATATTACCGAAAACATATCCTCTGGTATCCCTATGGCTTTATAGAGAATTCCACTATAGAAATCCACATTAGGATAAAGGTTATTTTCAATAAAATATTGATCTTGCATTGCTGCATGCTCAAGCTCCATAGCAATATCAACAAGGGGCTCATCTATGGTAATCTTTTTTACAAGATCCTCTATAGTCTTTTTTAAAATATTTGCCCGGGGATCATAATTTTTATATACCCGGTGGCCAAATCCGTAAAGGACAAAATCATCATCTTTTGTTTTTGCTTTTTGCAAAACTTCTTTTACAGATAAGCCTTTTTGCTGAATTTCATCCAGCATTTCTATTACCTGTTGATTGGCTCCCCCATGCAAGGGGCCCCAAAGAGCGCATATGCCGGCACATATTGAAGTATAGAGATTTACCTTGCTGCTACCTACCAACCTTACCGTCGAAGTACTGCAATTTTGCTCATGATCAGCATGTAGAATGAGCAAAAGCTCCAATGCCCTTACTAGATCAGGATTAAGCTTATATGGTTTAACAGGGCTGTGAAACATCATATGGAGAAAGTTTTCCGAATATTTCAAGTCATGCCGTGGATAAACAAACGGCTCACCTATGGAATTTTTATAAGAATAAGCTGCCAGGGTTCGCACTTTGGAAAGCAAACGCACAACTATGAGTTCAAAAGTAATAGAAAAAAAATCTTCTTCTGAAAAAGTGGGATAATAGATAGAAAGGGCATTAACCATAGAACTCAAAATGGCCATGGGAGGTGCATTGGGAGGAATACCATCAAAAAAATGCAACATTTCTTCATTAATGAGAGAGTTTTCCGTAAGCAATCGGGATAATTTACTCAGTTCTTCTTTGTTAGGAAGTTTTCCAAATATTAAAAGATACGCTGTTTCAATAAAGGTAGCTTTTTCCGCCAGTTCTTCTATAGGAATTCCCCTATAGCGAAGTATACCATTTTCACCATCTATAAAAGTGATAGCACTTTTACAGCTGCCTGTATTTTGATAACCCTCGTCAAGAGCAATTAGCCCCGTTTCTTCCCTTAAGGTTGAAATATCAAGGCCAAGTTCACCTTCTGTGCCTTCGCATATATTTAAATCATATTTTTTTTGATCAATCTCCAAACGGGCTTTTTTCATTTTCATGCCTCAATATTAATTAAATTTTTATTTTGAAAAATATTTACCTGCAATTATTTTTAAAAAAGTTATTAATATTTAAATTTGGATGGGATAAATACTTTTTCGCAAGCAATATTAATTAAAACACTTGTTTTAATATAAAGATCAAATCTATATGCATTTCTATTAAAAAATACAATAGCATATACGCCTAATACTTGTCAATTTATTGAAAGGAGTCGTTATATTTCTCAATTGCTTTTTCTTTTTCTTTTTTGCTTTGATTCTCGGCAACTCCTTAGCTTTCCCCCTATTTTCCCGTAAGTTTTCCGAAATAATCAACATTTAATGCTTTTGACGCACTGAGTTTTTAGTAGTATCATATAAACACTATGATCATTGAATTTAATGGTAAAAAACCTCAAATTTCTCCAAGCGCATTTATTGCTCCTACAGCTACCATAATAGGGGATGTTACCATAGAAGAAGGAGCCAGCATCTGGTTTGGGGCTGTCCTTAGAGGCGACTTCGGGCGAATTGTGATCGGCAAAAACACTAGTGTGCAAGACAACGTAGTTATACATGTGCTTCCCAATGGTGAAACCAATGTGGGAAGCGAAGTAACGGTTGCCCACGGAGCTATTTTACACAATTGTACCGTTAAAAACAAGTCAGTAATTGGAATGAATGTGGTTATCCTCGATTTTGCAGAAGTTGGAGAATATGCCATGATCGCCGCAGGCAGTGTACTCACCGATAAAACTCAAGTGCCCGATAAGCATCTGGCTGCAGGCATACCTGCCCGGGTAAAAAAAGAAATTAACGGCACCTCTTTATGGTGGATAGATCAAAGCGCACAATCTTACCAATCCCTCTCCCAGCAATACCTTACAGAAGAAATTGATAAAAAGGAAGAATAGCCTGGGTGGCATTCATTATAAAGTTCTTCCACCAACTCTTAAGTTTAATAGAAAGATTGCAGATAAGCCGGGATTAATGCTTAAGTTTATACCTGCTAAAACTATCTCCATTAATACGAAGACAGACCAGAATCGCTCCCAAAAAATCTAATTAATTAAAAGCTTTAGTGATTAGTAAATAATACCTCAAACCGCGGCAGAGACGGAATATATTTTTCCAAAATATTATGGAGGCCATCTTCTACACGACAGAAAACTTCTAGCCGGCGAACTCTGCCGCCCAAATTATTTAAATACAGAGAGAAGCGGCGGGCTGCTTTGTCAGAAGCGAACTTTACCCCTTCAGTATTTACCACCAATTTATGAGAATAAGCAGGAACCATTTGATTCAACTGCCGGTAAAGCTCCTTTAGATTGGACTTGTTTACTATTCCTTTTACCCGCAAGTAAATAACATCTTTTTTTACTGAAACATTAACTTGCAAATTTTTCTTGTTAAGCAGTGGTGTTTTTTCGCTAACCACTAAAGCAGATTTCGCTTTTTGCCCTAATAAGGGAACAGAAGTTTCTTCGGGCTGCGTAAATTTTTCCAAAAGATGTTGGTAATTTTGGTTTTGTTTTTCCCAATGACGAATGAGCCACCACCCAAGAGCCCTGTACAAAGCTGTCTTGCCTCCCGTAACCAAAACATTTTGCAAAAAATATTTAGAAGCATAAAACCTTTTGTAAGCAAGGGTTGTTTCCTGCTGTAACTGTTGAGGTGACATTTTATTGGGGTAGTGTACCACATGGTGGCCATCATAAAACTGCCAATCCCTGGTCAAAAGGCGTCCTTCCGCTGATAGATTCTCGTATAAGGGTGTGCCCGGCAAAGGCACAAGCACCATGAATTGAACCGTATCAATACGTGAATGCAGGGCAAAATCTACTGTTTCTCTGATAGTTTGAACAGTATCACCTTCCCCGCCAAATATAAACATGCCGTGAACAGCCACATTATGGTCATGCAGACAACGGACAGCTTCCTTTATTTCCTCTACATCTTGACTTTTATTATAACTTTTCATTGTTTCCGGGTTTATGGATTCCAACCCAATGTAAGCAATTTTTCCGTTAGTGCGCTGCATCAAATCCAGAAGTTCCGGATCACGAGCAACATCAACACGAACCTGCCCTCCCCAATGAATGGGCAGTATTTGCCGATCTAACATGCCCTGAAGCAGTTCTTTGGTTCTTTTTTTGTTGGCCGTAAAATTATCATCTACAAAAAATATTTTTTTATCCTTATATTGAGCAAGTTCGTCCAAAATTAGTTCATTATCGCGATAACGAAATTTTTTGCCAAACATAGGCGTAACGCTGCAAAACGAACAATCAAAAGGACAGCCCCGGGAAGTCACAACCGGATAAATACTTAATTCCAGGTAATTATCCATAAGGGTAAGGTCGGGGACGGGATGTGAATTTACATCGGCCCAACAAGTCTGCCCAGGATTATGTTGCATTTCTCCATTTTCCCAGTAAGAAACACCGGTAATACCTGCAGGATTTTTTTCTTCTTCCAGAGCCTTCACAAGCTCCAAAAAAGAAGATTCCGCCTCTCCACGTATAACAAAGTCTGCATGAGGCAGGGCATCTTCAGGCAAAAAAGTAGAATGAATACCTCCTATGACCACAGGGATACCTTTAGATTTTGTATAACGGGCTATTCGATATGCTTCAGGAGCAGTAGAGGTAGTGGTAGAAATACCCACCAGGTCAGCAGACATTATATCAGAGGGAGATAAAGAATCACTGTCTCCCAATAATATATTTACGGCATATCCAGCTTTTTTTAAAATAGTCCCCAGAAGAGGCAACCCCAGTCGGGGCATATTTATGGTCTTATATACATGATCACCCGGCGCCTTGGGTTCTATTAAAACTATTTTGTTAATATTCATTTGCACATATCTCCTTTTCTCTTATTTATATTGAAAACATAGATTAACTTATTGTTTGCTTATAATTAGTTTAACATTTTTAATTATAAACTGGGAATATTTTACGTGCACTATATTAACATACCTCTGCAGTTGTTATAAACCAATACTTATTAATTAACTAACGCTTCAATCTTAAATGGGGAAAGGGTTTATAACCCATTTACGTTGAGGAAAACTCATATTTCTAAATAAGGAAGAATCTTTCAAAATATTGCCATCTTATGCGGAACAATTTAATGATCGAACGGTAACTCACCTAAAATTTATGTTTGGCTGAAGAAAAATATTTCTAAATCTCTTCAGCCAAACTCTAAATTTTTTACTTACAGAATATTTAATTCTATAATTTCACGACGTTTGCCGCTTGAGGGCCGCGGTTTCCTTCGACTACATCGAATTCAACTTTTTCACCTTCCTCCAAAGTTTTGAAACCATCTACCTGAATTTCGGAATAATGCACAAATACATCTTTTCCATCTTCCACTTCGATAAATCCATACCCCTTCTGTGCGTTGAACCACTTAACATTTCCTTCCATTTAAAAAATAACCTCCTAAATTTTCTTGTTCCCTTTACAAAGGGCTGATCAGAAAATATCACAAGATGAAGGAAAAAGCAACAAAATTTATCGCTTTTTTCTTTAATCTTCTAAAGTAGTCCAGGTTTCATAAACCGGGTTATTTTTATCATCCAGTTCCCGCACGAGGACCTTGGAAGCTTCTTTTTTCTTCACCATTTTGTTCCTGTCATCCACGTAACATATAACTGTTTTAGTTCCGCCGCTGGGAGTTTCCCCATAAACAACATCGCAGTGTTTGTACTGGTTCATAGATTTATCTAAATTATTTTGATAGTGTTTGCGGCAGTATTCGCTATTGGGGTCACGGGCACAAACTCTTTCCGTCATTGTTTTATAAGTAAAATATCTCAGACTTAAAACTATAACTATAAATATAACTCCTAACGCTAATAAAGGTAACCAGGTTGACACTGATCAAAAACCTCCTTAGTAAGTTTATAATAGTATGTATCCATCAGTCTACAATAATCTATTATTTATTATGTTTTATAATGAAGAATATAATATATATTTTTAATAAACCTTTCAACAAATATATTTAGTCTCCCCTTAAAAAAATTGATCTTCTCCTTTATTCTTTTTTTAATAATCCTTTATTTAAATTGGTGGGAGCGGCAGGTTTTGAACCTGCGTCCTCCTGAATGTGAGTCAGGCGCTCTCCCCCTGAGCTACGCCCCCATAAATAATATATTATTTTAAATATTACCATCATCCTCTTGTTGCCAAGTTAGCTTGCTCAAGTTGGTGGACGTGAGGGGACTCGAACCCCTGACCTTTCGGATGCGAACCGAACGCTCTCCCAACTGAGCTACACGCCCTAATACAATACCCTCCTGCAACTTCATGTTTTATTATAGCAAACATAAGATGGTTTTTCCATAAATAGCAGTCAGACAGACATACTTTTAAAACTCCTAAGTTAATCTGTCAGCCATTTTTCTTTATATACTTCTTCCCGAAAAACTTCTCCTGCAGAATTTATGGATTTAACGGTTGCTTTATTACCTTCTAATTCTACGCCCAGAAAATGATAAGCATTTTCTTTGTTTTCCGCTTTTTCCCCATCACCGGGATGCTGATCTGCCGGAGATTGTTCACCATTATCTACTTCAATCCCCCGGACTGCCTGCCACCCAATCGCTTTTTCTAAATACCAGGTAGTGGCAGGGTTATATACTTCTCTAATGCCCACACCCCAACCACCGTCACCCCAGAACCTCATACCACTATTTCCTTCAAATAAATATCCATCACCTAAGGAAACATAATTTTCTTCTCCTTCCGGTAACTGCTCGGCATACTCAATAGGGACCGTTTGTTTGTAAGTATGATCGCAGGCTTCCATTACTATGCGCACCCCATGTTCATAAAAGGTGGGAAGCCACTCTTGCCTCATATCCTTTTTCCAATCCTCGAAAAAGTATTTGTTTGAAGGGAATACGGCGCTATGATAAACAGGAATCACGTGCGTTTTCTCTTCGTCAATAGTTGCCTCCAGCCATTCATCCTGCTCTCCAACCGGCGGTGCAGTATGAGCGCTATCCAGGATCAGTAACTGCAGGTAATCTCCGAACTCCAGGTTGCCGTAAAACTTATCTTCGGGGCCCAGCATACGGGGAGATTTAAAAATATTCCACATATACCTTGCATCTTCCGGCTCATTATATTCACCATTATCCGGCCAACCGGGATCTACCTCATGATTTCCTTGAGCCAGTATGTAAGGTATCATATGACCCTCATCATCGATAAG
>PUKQ01000068.1 GCA_003550565.1 Syntrophomonadaceae bacterium | reverse complement strand
GCTCACCCAGAAACCGTCCCGTGGCTTCTTCAAATAACCCCGCCCCTTCGGGGTCAAATTCCAACATCACCATTGGCTGATTATCACGGGGGTTCCTTTGAGCACTGGCATTATCCAGGTGTTCGCCCGTTAATAACTCTTCCCCATCCGGCCCTTGAAAGCTAAGCCGGGCTGTTCTCCCGATAACATCCCTTGCCGTTTCTTCATCTTCATACCCGGGGAGCTCCACCCTTATCCGCCGGTCACCCTGCCGCTGGATCAAGGGCTCTACTACTCCCAACTCATCCACGCGGTGTTGTATAATAGTTATGGCCCGATCAAGGGCTTCATGAGGCGCCTCTTCTTCATCTATGTCTACCGCCTCCAAAAGCACATACACCCCGCCGGCAATATCTAATCCGCGGTTAATTTCCCTTTCCGCATGCATGAAAATAAAATAGCTTGCGCCGAGCAGCAGCACACATGCACCTACTAACCCGGCCACCCATCTGAAATCAAGGTTTTTCATAACTCAATGACCCTTTCTTTTAATCAAAATAAAATTCCGTTAATTTTTTCTCTAAACCCCATCGGTTTGCATTCTATCAGTTTTTTGCTTCTATAACAACTGGGTGCCGTTAACGATTAAACAAAAACGGGTATCTAAAAAATTAGCCGCCCTCCGTGACATAATCATCCTGGTAAGAAATATTTCAAAGTATTCCATGACCTGGCTTATGGTTTTATCAATACTTAAATACAGTGATATTGATTTATTTTCCCGATCAATAACAAGGGAAGATTCGTCCACGGCGTAATTAACCCGGTCATGGATGTCAAAAGTAGAAAAATCGGTATTTCGCACCCTGCTGCGGTGCATATCGGCTTTATCAGCTAGAATCAGGGCGGCGGATACCCTGTTAACTACATGTACTTCCGTATCATCATGGTTCCCAATAGCCGCAATTACCTCCGCTATTTCCGCAGGAGGCATCCCCAAGCTTTCCAAAACTTCCAGGGCAATCATTACACCTGCCTGAGCGTGCCCTTCCCGTCCGGCTACATTCCCTATATCGTGAAGATAACCGGCAATAGCGGCAAGTTCTGCTTCCCGCTCGGAATAACCCAACTCCAGCAATATTTTTTTGGCCAGCTCCGCCACCATGTTAGTGTGGCGGAAGCCATGTTCGGTATAACCGATTTGCCCCAGGTAATCATTCGCTTTCTCAATAAAAACCTGCACCTTATGGTTTTGTCGAACATCTTCTAAATTCACGTTAGACAAGCATGTATCCTCCTGCATCATTAACCCCATATTTATTGCCCTATTATCATTTTACCGAAATTGCTTAAAACTAACAAGTAGCTAGAAGTCTCTTTTTTCTTCGCTTGCCCTAAAATGGCAAATTTTGAAATTATTTCCGATTTTTTTTCCGTCCCCCATCAAATATATTTCTTTCTCTTTTACACTACCGGGATGCCTATGGGTGTTTTTCTTTTTTTGTTAATCCTGTTGAACCTTAAGCCCGAGCATCCGGTTAATCGCCGCCGCAATTTCATACTTGCGGGGCATAGCTAAATAACCGGGATGTTGATCCCTGTAGGGGGATAAAATATCCTGGCTATTTTGCTCCAGTTCCTCCAGCAATTTTTCAATTGCTTCCCTTAAGGAGTAGCGGCCATCCAGGTATTCTTTACGATAAAGATAATATAAAATTTCCCCGATGGCCCGGGTTTGACTATAATCTACCAATTGCTCCACAAAGGCCAGGTTAATATTTTGTTCTCCATACTGAATAGCATTAAGGCTCCGGGCCGCTATTTTAATCTTTTTTCCTTTTCGCGGTTCCATTCCCCTGGAAAGGGGGAACCGCTGTGGCAGGGAGCCGAAAGATTCACTACCCTCTTTCCGGCGATGAGTACTCATTTCGGCGGCGATGCGCCGGGCTTCATCCGTAACTTCTACCGGCTTATATTCCTCCATCATGATTACCCTATCGGCCACATCGAAATAATCACCGGACCCGCCTACCACCAATACTGTGGAAACCCCCTTTTCTTCAGATAAAAGTTTAACCTTGTCAATAAAAGGGGTAATGGGCTCCTTTTCTTTGGAAACAAGTGCCTGCATACGTCGATCGCGGATCATAAAGTTAGTAGCCGAAGTATCTTCATCCAGCAGGAGGAGGGATGTTCCCACTTCCAGGGCTTCCATAATGTTGGCCGCCTGAGAAGTAGAACCGCTGGCATCTTCACTGCTGAAATCTTTGGTCTCAATTCCCTGGGGCAGGTTGTTTATGAATGGGCTGATATTCACATTGGCTATACGCCGTCCGTCTTCCGCCCTTATTTTGACCGTGTCATCCCGCGAAACCACGTAATCACGCCCGTCTCCGGGAATATGGTTATAAACCCCTCTTTCCAGGGCACGCAGTAAAGTCGATTTGCCATGATAACCGCCGCCTACTATCAGAGTGACTCCTTCCGGAATAGCCATGCCTTTTATCTTCCCCGCATGCGGCAGTTCTACTTCTTCTTCTAAAGAATCCGGGGAATTAAAAAGCACCAACCCCGGCGTATTCAATGGTCGATCACTCACCCCGCTTTTACGCGGCAAAACAGCCCCGTTTCCTACAAAAGCTATCCACCCGCGTTCCTGTAAAAGCCGGCGCAGATAATGCTGGTCTTCGGCAGTATTCACATGGTGCCGCAGTTCCCGGCCATCAAGTGAAGAATATTTTAAAGCTCCTTTAACTATCGCCGGTATTTCACGGGAAAAAATTTCAGCTGCTTCCCTGCCCAGAACGGTGCGCCCGCGGGCGGGCAAGCCCAGGCTAAACCGAGCTTCTACATAGTCGGAATTTACCAGCATAGCCGTCCTTTCCAAAATTTCCTGGCCGCAACTATCGATAAGCAATGTTCCGCTTTTGCCGCTTCCTCGATTTTGCCGGGGGAGCTCTCTTATTTGGCGGGCAAAACACCGCGTCAGATAATCCTGCAAAGCTACGCGGCGCACATAATTGTTAAAAAGATCCTCCGGAAAAGCAGCTTCGGCTGCAGGCACCCGCACCCGCAGTAATGATGGCGATGCAAATGGATCCCCCTGCACGTGATCCACGTACAGGCGGAAGCCGGAAAAATTATAATCGCCTTGAATATCTTTATAGGCCTTGTAACCTTTACCGTCAATTCTATGTAGTGTTTGCATCAGCTGCTGTTCGCTTGCCAAACTTAATGCCCTCCTTAATAATTACTATCTAAATTTCTTGATGTAAGAATCTACGACTTCTTCAATCATTTGCTCCGGGGGATCTTGATAAATAACAGCTTCCCCCGCGTTATCCGGAAGGACAAACACATTTGTTTGCCCCTCTCTTTTTTTATCATAAGTCAGTCTAACCATAACATCCTTCGTCGTCAACCATTCCGGAGGGGGTTTTATGCCGGTTAAATATAAAAGCTCCCTGCTCCGAGATGCCGGGGCCGGCTCAATAACCCCCAGTTTTACCGCCAGAGAAACAGCCATTTCCATGCCGGCAAGTACCGCTTCCCCATGCAAGTAATAATTATAGCCCGTGGCAGATTCCAGGGCATGGCCAAAGGTGTGCCCCAGGTTTAAAATACGCCTCTGCCCTTTTTCTTTTTCATCGGCTTCTACCACCCCGGCTTTATCTTTTACGGCAGTGGTAACAGCCCATAACAAGCTTTCCTCGTCCCGTTTTAACAACTTAGGCAAATTTTCCTCCATCCAGTGAAAAAAATCCCGGTTTCCCAAAAAACCAT
>PUKQ01000105.1 GCA_003550565.1 Syntrophomonadaceae bacterium | reverse complement strand
CCTGACCAGTGTTCTCAACAAAGAAATCATAGTAGTACGTTCCTGGAGCGGTTTCAGAAGTATCTTCCGGTGCTGTTACCTCAACTTCTGAACCAGCATGGTTATAAGTTACCGTCATCTCGTCCGAATCGTTTATTTCAGTATTGTTCTGTGATGTTGCTGTTAGGTTTATGGTCGAGGAGTCACCGTCCAAAGCATCTGCAGGTATAGTTACATCTACTGTTACTGTTACGTCCGATTCTGACAGAACGGTAACCTGCCCCTGTACCTCTACGTCCCAATCTTCGTTGGAGGATGTCACTTCCAGATCGTAAGTATCATCCGCGTCTCCTATATTCTCAACATCAAATTCATAGGAGTAAGTGTCAGGAGCATCTTCAGTAGCATCTACCGGCGCCGTTACTTCTACTTCAGAACCCGCATGATTGTAAGTTACCATCATGAAGTCATTGTCGCTCTGTGTGCCGTTCTGTGACGTTGCAGTTAACGTTACCTCTGAAGAGTCATCAGTCAACGCGTCCTGTGGTATGGTTACGTCCACCATCACCGTTACATTCGTTCCAGCTGGAACAGTAACCCACTCCTGAACATCTACGCTCCAATCGTTGTTAGAAGAAGTTACATCTAGACCATAAGTATCGTCAGCACTTCCTGTGTTATTAACAAAGAATTCGTAGGAATAAGTGTCAGGAACATCTTCCGTAGCGTCTTCCTGCGCTGTAACGATCACTTGAGAACCAGTATGGTCGTATGTTACTGTCATCTCATCCGAATCGTTTACATCCGTATTGTTCTGCGACGTCGCTGTTAAATTTATGTCGGAAGAATCACCGCCAAAGGCACCGGAGGGGATGATCACCTCCACTTCAACCGACTCAGTTCCTTCTAACGCCACGGTGACTTGTCCCTGCACATCTACGCTCCAATCACCATTAGATGAAGATACTGAGAGATCATAAGTGTCTTCCACATCCCCTGTATTTTCCACGGTAAACTCATAGATATGGACTCCAGGTTCTGTTTCTGTTTCGTCGGTTGGTGCACTAACCACAACACCCAGCACCGGCTTCACATCGAACTTTTCGGAAGTTCCTATGATATCCCCGTCTTCAATGGTCAGCGTTTGGTTATCTACAGGCGTTGTTAAATCAGATGTGATAAAAGTTGCTTCGCCCTGGTCGAAAGTCACATCCTGAGCATCTATATCCTCATTTAGATCACTTGAAATCTGGGCTGTTCCATCATAATCGGTGTCAACATTACCATAATCGTCGCGTGCCTCGATTTCAAAGGTCACCTCATCGCCGGTCATCATAGTCTCCGGTTGCTCGACGAACACGAATTCACTAGCTCCACCCGGCTCTATGACTACCGTAGCAGTATCATTTACCGTTTCATCTTCGGCAAAGAATTCAACAACATATTCTCCAGTAGATTCCTCTTCAAAGGCGAAAAATGCTTCTCCCTGTTCATCCGTTACCTCCGTATCGCCTACATTTATACCGCTAAGACCTCCCGTATCTAGAACTTCGATGGTTATACCCTCTACGACTTCGTCGGTCTCATCATAGGCAACAACTTTGATCTCTCCTTCAACACCAGCCGTTTCCATAGCATCTTCAGCAACTATATAATCAAACTCAAATCTTGTGGTGAATGACCATGTTTCCGATACGGCTTCGAGTTCTCCATCACAAGATTTGGCATACCATTCGTAGGTAGTACCATGTTCTAAACCACTCCAAGTCACTTCGGCTCTTTCGCCGTGACCTACCCCTTCTACGGTCTCTATCACGCTGTCATCGGAGGCGTCGTAAAAAGTTACGTCCATAAGCATATCTTCGATCAGCACACTGTGAGGATTCCAGGCGTCACCGTTGTAAGATACTGCATTATAATCGTCTTCTACTCTTATGAAATAATCTAGTTCGGTCCCGTGTGTAAAAGAGGGGAGTACCGCCTCGTAGGTGTTACCTTCAACATGATCCATTTCCACCTTTTCAAACTCTTCGTTTCCATCCGAATCATAGTAAACATGAGCGGTATCCATGGCCGCATCGGTCTCTATTTCAGCTTCGATAACGACGTCATAATCCGCAATAGCATGGATATCTGTGAGAGTTATAGAAGGAGGAGCATTTGCCGCAGGGATTTCCCTAGTGGTGCAGTGGATCGCACCGCCCATCTCAGCAACACTTAAAGAATCGATCCCGATTATCTCATGGTCGGGGAGCGCTTGTTCATATACATCAAGAGCCGCAGTATCCGTACCCTGACCGAATGTAGGAACGAGTACCCTGTCATTTACGATCAGAGAGTTGGTATGGGTGTAATATGTGAAAAAATACGTATAATATGGAAAACCTATGTATTCTACTTCTTTTTCCATGGGCACCCTATACACATCGAAAGGTTCACCGTTTCTAGCAGTGACTTCGTTCTCAAAGAAATCTGCGGTTGCGTCCAACACTTCGTCGTCACCCCAATCTGACTCACCCTCTAACTCTGAGACGATAACCGTGTTTTCGTCCAATATATTAACCTGCATATCTAGATGTCCAATCCCTTCAAGTCTATCTACCGTCTCGAAACCTTCCTCGGTTTCAACTAGATTGAACCATTCCGTCGCCCACTGCTCAACTACGTTATCATCGCCTAGATGTGTGTTTAGATCATAAACATCATTTGTAGTATAAAACACACCGGACCCCTCTACGAATTTATGGCCCCCGTCAAGAGTGAACCAATCGCCACCTTCTTTCATATCATAGTAATTTGCGCCGATTTCATTGGCATAATTCTGGGGAAAATCATTATCATCGGGTCTACCTTCTGCGCCAGCATACTCCATATTGATGAATGACACATCTCCTGTATCTTTGTCTATTATCGGTATAGGACCATAATCTCGTATCCAATGAGTATCAGTATCTATTACGATGGTATTAACATTATCCATATTCGCTCCCGCCGTGGAAAGTGCACTTTCTATGTTACTCGCGTCATTTTGGCTTTCCGCTACCACTCTCACATTAGCAACATCTGCTATAGCCACTGCAACATCTGTATGGTAAGTCTCATGGTCCCAATCCCATCTAAGAAGTATCTCTTCCGCCCGCTCCCTCTGTGCAGGCATCCTGTGATTTGTAGGAGGATCACCGTATTCATAGGGGTGAACATCAGTACTTTCAGAGTCGATGCCCTCTAAAGACCCGTGTTCAACAAAAACACTAAGATCCACATCTTGGTCTTCACCGATATCTACGTTTTCTGCCCCATCTTCTGGATCTGGATCCGAAGGTGTCAGAGGTCCCTCTTCATCCAACGTAGTGAAGCTCCATGTAGAGGATTCACCGGTCTCTCCTTCGCCATCCTCCGCAACAACGTACCATTGATATTGGTTTTCATACTCTAAATTGTCCCATGTGACGTTTGCACGTTCACCGCTAGAAACGTCATTGTCTGTACCTATAAGGCTGCCATCGGAGGCGTCGAAGAATTCAACGTCCATTGATTCTCCGTTGGTGTGTACAACTAACGCGCTCAACTCTACCTCTAAGGCGATCCCGATCGCCCCATCTATAGGTTGTGGGTTACTAGGCGTTTGTGGACCGGCTACACCCGTCATGAACGTCCAAATAGGGGATTGCGCAGTATTCTCTTGACCATCTTCTGCAATAACATACCATTGGTATTCAGTATCGTAATCCAAGTCGTTCCACATCACTTCAGCCCGCTCACCGCTAACGATGTTGTCTTGGGTAT
>PUKQ01000028.1 GCA_003550565.1 Syntrophomonadaceae bacterium | reverse complement strand
TACTTCCGCCTACTGAAAAATTGGTCAATATCGATAACCAGGTTAAACACATATCTGTTATCCTTTTAGTTCAACTCTATGACTGACAGAATCCTCACGGAAAACCAGCCAATACTGTCCATTCTTCGTATCATGCCACATACCCCATTCACCCTCGTCCATGTTGGGGATAACACTCCCCTCGTAAACCCTGGGAAAACCCTTTCCGGAACTCCAATCGATGTCACCTTCAAATACCGTATTGCAGTCAAAACGGGTCAAACCACTCGGGGCCATCAGTATATCGTAGATCTCGGCTGTCAACCTACCACCAGTAGAGATAACAAGTCCGGAACCATCGGTATCTATCCTTCTGGTCCATACCTCATTGAACATACTGTCCTCTCTACCGAGCGATATATCTTCATCTTCGCCGGGAATAAGATCTCCCGTTAACTCCCGCTGGCCATCGTGCCTGAGATACAGCGGATGGTCGTCGTCTGTTAAACCATCTAACAGATGATGGTCCTTAGGATTTAGATCACCTATCCCGGGCTGATGGAACTCCAGCTTATTTTCAGTTCCCGCAACTCGTGGTATCAGTCTAGCCTGACCGACGTAACTCTCGGGAGTATCGATAAGGTCTAAAAATCTAACTTCGGGAGAGATCACAAAACCTTCTCCCATGTCTATGTTGTAGTGTTCGTCTCCGAGTTCAAGAACGATGTCAGTCATGTAGATGGGTGGAAGTGGTGGCGATGGTTATTTAACGGTTTATCAGGTCAGAAAAATAATTTTTTAGGATCGATGAAAAGGGTTATTTCAAAACCGATATATATTATAATGTAATTGAATATCCTGTAAAAGAATGTATTCTGTAGAAGCTCTCCTGAAACAGCACCTCTGGTATTGGTTAGAAGAAGAGAAGAACATGAAGGTCGATGCAGAGGTAAATACTCCAGGGGGGCGAATAGATCTAGTGGCTAAAAATGATAAAATAATTGGTATCGAACTAAAAGGGAAATTTTCTCTTAAAGTTTCTGGACAGCGATTTGCAAAGCAGATAAGACGATATATAAATAGTGGATATCTCGATGAAATTTATTTTGCCTCCTCAAATGTTGGAGAGATCGTAACTCATCTTGAGAGTTCAGATCCAGAACCTATTAGGAGTGTTCTTAGTCAAGCAGCACGGAAAATCAATGCAGGAATTAATTCTGGATCTATAGCTATTGATAAAGCAATAAAACAAATCGATAGAGAGGTACCTGATGATTTACTTGACTATCAGATACAACCGAGGAGTACTGTTCGGGATTACATCATCTACAGAATGAAAAATTACGACGAACAAAAATTAAATCCTGCACCCCTTCAAGAGTGTATAAAGGAGATCCGTTGGTCCCGATTACCGAAAGAAATGGGCGTTATAGATATACCATTTAGTTTACAGGGCGGTTATCTTAGAAGTCCTCGGATGGCTCTTGAGCCCGAGGAAGCCCGAGCGCCACAGATAGTAAGGCAGGCTAGTAAATTGATGCGGGAGAGTACACCTTCATTTTCTAGAGAAGAAGAACCATGGGTCCGACATAGTGTTTGGAAAGAATATGGTGGTATCCCTGAAGGGGTCATACCAAATGTAATGGAAAAGGAATCCGTATATAAACCCTCCATCGACAGACCAATCGATATAATAAGTTTTTCCGGATCCTGGGATCCAGTCGATATCTATCAAACTCCAGCCAAGGGGGAAATAATAGGTATCGAAGCTAAAGGCAGATCCTCTTTTACATCTAAACGGGTCAAAGAACAACTTAACGATTATCTTGAACCAGGAGTCTTAACTAGGTTATATTTGGCAGTACCAACTAAATTTAAAGATAAGGCCCTAGAAGTTTTAAATTCTCAGGATGAACTCTTAGACAAAGTAGGCCTAATTACTGTCGATAAGGATGGATGCGTAAATACAATTCAGGAATCTTCAGAACTAGATTTAAAACATGATGGTTACAAAAAGGATGGTGAAACCTACAAAGTAGGGTATGGGGATGTACGCATTCCTCATGGTGGTGAAGTCCAAAACCCATTTGATTTAACTCACTACCGAGAACCACACAAAGACGATGAAGGACGCCCCGTGATATGGGATTACAATCCTCTAACTTTTGAACCCAATATCATCAACGAAACTAAGGGGATAGAGATTAAACAAAAGACAAAACCCCCTCAAGGATTGATGCCAGATAGTGACCAATGCAACAACATTAGAGCTTATCTTGCAACTGGGTATTCTGCAGATCCTTATGCTAATGGTAGGGGAGGAAAAAGGGAGCCAAAAAAAGGGTATGTGAGGTTGACTATAAGAGATTTTGAAATTAGGATAGAAAAAGAGAAAGGTAAGAATCCTATTTCTGAAAATGATTCACACAATTCAATATCCGATGGGGAATTTGGTTTGTACTTACATTTTGGTAGAGGCTCATGGGAGGGAGGATATATCTGTCTTGTTGGAAAACAAGTAGATACTTTCGTAAAAATACTTACATCCCTGGAAAATATCAATTCTGGTGTGGTACCTGGATGGGGCAGATTTATAGATTTAGAAGAATTCAGATGGGAATATGGCCAAAATTATGAATTTTGTTTGAAACGAATGAACGCTAAGGATGAAAGACCCTTAAAACTTGTATGTAAATCTTCAAAAAAAGGACATGGGGTTCTTCTTAAATTAGGTAAAAAATTGACTCAGGGTGCATACATAAAACTCACGAAGGCCCAGAGAATAGACTTGCTGAGAACAATACGTATAATGAGATATGGTCGTCCTTCTGAAATTCCCAAGGGAAAAGAGGGGTATCCAAGAGTTGGTTCTGAAGGCAAAGACACATGGGATAGAGGTACAGTAATAGAAAAGAAATCAAAACACTAGGACTTCTACTTACTAACATGATTTGGGGAATTTTAAGGAAAATAGTACCCCATTTTAAATTATAATCATATCAGAATTTCTAATCACAAATATTAATTATAACTAAATTAATTTAAATATTATGAGATAACATGGTCAGCAAAATTGAACCCGGAAGAATAGAAATTAATGTAGATATCTTCACAACTGATGAAAAGTTACCCGACGATATTACAGGAAAAGGTAAACTCATTAAAGGAGATGAAATAGAGGTTTCTGACAAGTTTGCTGTTAAATATCCTTCGATGCAACCAACCAAAAAATCAGGTTTCGGAGAGGGATTTAGATTTGTATTATCAGTTTTAAGCGGGGTAGGTGCAAGTCTCATTGCAAATTGGGTATGGGATAAAATAAAAGATAAAGAAGTAAAAAAGTTGATTATTGAAAGAGAGGTTGTGGAAAAAGAAGAAGGTGAAGTTAAAAGAGTTATAAAAGAAAAGATTCAGAAAAAATTTGATTGATATACAAAACCTTTTTCAGGCATCATACCCAGGTGCTCTCTCAACAACAAACATCCCTTTCACAGACCGTCGATCACCGATCCCGTTCTCTACCTGCAAATCAAAATGATAAGTCCCTTCCTCGATATCTGTATCGTACTCTCTCAAAACTATAGATGTCCTACCCTGAACCGGTTGATCATGCTCTTTTTCAACCTTCTTGATCACAGCCTCAGAATAACTATCGAAAACAGATCTCTTAACCGTCAACCTGAAGGTCCATCCGGAAATATCCACAGGTTCTCTGTCCTTCTTAACTTCAAAACTCCTGACAAGCGTATCCCCACGATTGACCTTGATCTTTAAGATGTTACCAGCTC
>PUKQ01000244.1 GCA_003550565.1 Syntrophomonadaceae bacterium | reverse complement strand
ACACCCTTTCTTTTTGGTTTTTTGGGTCTGGATAACTCTAATTATACCAAAAAAAAGGGTGTTTTTCTAGCTAAAACTCAATATTATCAGTGGTTTTTGCCTGTTTTTTTAGTGCGAAAGTTGAGTTACTTATATGTTAAGTGCCTGGCACCTTCTTTTACAAAATTCCCCGTCTGTGAGCAATGGATATAAGGCTCCGCTCATACCGGTGTCCGCCATTGAATAAAGAACTATTGTATACACCATCATCAAAAGGGTCAAATTACACAGTGTCGCCGGATAATGCTATCTGGAAGAATCTCCCTCAGCAATGGAAACTAGTCGGTTGTTCCTGCTTTCTTGTTCTTTTTTTTTGATTAATCTCTTCTACCTTACCTTTATCAACATAATGAGTTGAGTAGGCTTCCTCAATTTTATGTTTATTACTCTTACTAAAACGCAGCTGTACTTTTTTTCCTTTACCCCATTTCTTATACACTGTCTTCGAGGGTTTTAAGTTATTTTCTACAGCGTATTTTCTTAACTCTTTCATTGCAGTTGTCAACTTTTTTAAATTTGTACGACAAACACTCTCAAGATAAGGCACCCGCCCCATGCGCCAATCTTCGTAATCTTTTTTCGACAAAATCCCGATTTCCATAAATAAATTAACTGGAGAGATAAAACCTTCACTGTTTTGAATTTTATTAGCTGCATTTCTCACAACTCTTTTTAGCTCTTCATTATTCATACTAAAAACCACCTCTTTCAAAAGAACATGGAAAAATCGTCAAAATCAAAAAGTTCCTCACGCAATGCACTCATGTCTTCTTCTGTTATGTCGGGATTACTGCGTGCTTTATTGTAATGTTTCATCTTTGATATTATGCCTTTTTTTTCATTATTCATTGTATCAATTAAAGCCTGATATTCTTCATTGGTAACAATCTCACGTTCTCTTAAAAAAGAATAAAAAATAGTTAACCCATCATATATATCATTTATTAAATCAGCATCAACATCTTTGAACTTAACAATGAACATATACATAATATCTAAAAAATCCTCTTGAATATAATTGACGTCATCAAATAAGAAATAATCTAACGATTGTTTGTCTACAAAATCCAAAAACAACTTTAATGTTTCTATAATATAAGCCAATCTTGGAGTTACATGGGTTTCCCTGGATGAAAGAACTAACTTTAATGCCTCCATTCTGTCATGATTATACTGCGCATATAATCTTGATAATTTAGAAATATCATCTTCATAGTCATCTTGACCTTCGTTTTCGTCTGCCTCTTCATATTTTCTAATTAACTCATGGTCAACAGGCCGCAAAAGAAAATCAACAAAATTACCGCCGTGCTTACGTAAATAATTCAATACTTCAATGTTGCCTTTTGTAATCTCATTGGTTTTATTAAGCTTCAGCGATTGGTTAAGAGATTTCTCCGCTTCATCAAGGTTACCGAAAATCAAATAGTACCATCCTTTATTTGAGTGATAATGATGACTTTCAGGTTTTAATTCTATAGCCTTATCAATAGTTTCTATAGCTTCTTTTTCATTGCCCAAAATTGCCTCGCATTGCGATAAAGTGTCATAAAATATAGAAACATCAGGGTACTTTTCAATTAACTGAAACGCATATTCTTTCGCTAAATCATAACGCAGAAACTTTATAAGGTTATCTAAAAAAATGTCGCCTTCATCTTCAATCTTTTCTTCATCAGAATATTGCAACATATACTCTAAACCTTTATCCATTTTTTTCTTACCATTTAGATCGTCTCCGGTTCCTATCATTAATAAACCAAGCTCTAATAGAGCAGGATAGAAGAAATAACATTCCTTACAGATCTCTGCAAGCCTATCCATTAAATTTTCGGTAGACATCGGTTCTTCAAATAACGGCATCATTCTTTCTGCTTGAAGTTCCCCATACATATTTTCAGCCCCATACCATTTGCTCGTAAACTTTTCAGGAATTTTACCCATAACCAAATCACGTATCCTTTTATTGATATTTTTGATATTAAACAAAACAGCATAACCGCCTGCCAGAGTCCGTCTACTTCAACTTTTTCTATTTCCCCTCCCACAGGATTTTTAAAGGAATGGATAATCCGGGAAATTCCGGATGGGCTATTTCTTCCTCATCCATGCCGGCAGCAATCAGGGCATAAACTCCGTCCCGGAGAGTAAAACACTCCAGCGTTCTTTGTTCCGGATCTACCAGCCAGTAATGGGGAATCATGTTTTTTTGATAAATGCCTCTCTTTTGTAACCTGTCCTTGCGACCACTGGATGGTGAAATAATTTCAACTACCAGGGTGGGAGCTCCATCTATCCGCACTTCTTTGACAATATCATTATTTTCCCCGGATAAGTAAATCAGGTCGGGTTGAACTACCGTAAAGTCACCTAAGGTCACATCCAGCGGCGCACATAAAACCTCACCGTCAGGATTAAATTCCCAGAAATAATCCTCCAAAATTCGATGCAGTCGGCGGGAAACTCGCTGGTGAATAACATTGGGAGAAGGCTCCTTAATCAGCATACCTTCCAGTACTTCAAAACGATAACCCGGTTCTTCCGGCAGTTTCAAGTAGTCTTGATAAGTATAGATTTTACCGGTTTCCATCTGAAGTTTGGCTTCAGTTTGGGTCCGGGTTTGATACATTTCCTTACTTTTTGCAATTTTGTTCCCCGATAAAGCCGCAACCACATCTGGCAGTCTATAACGATACTGCCTGTTACTTAACTCGATAAAAGGTATCTTTTCATCCCTGGTGTATCTCCAGATGGTTTCCACAGAAAGATTTAAAGTTTCAGCCACGTCCCGGGCGGTTATTAACTTCTCATTTTCACCGTTTATGTTACCCATCTTATCCCCCCTTCTAGCCTATAGCTTCAAACTCTAAAACCCCGATTTATTCTGATAAACACACCGTTACCGTAGTTTAATTATATACCACAACTTGCCAAATAACAACTATAATCAAGTGTCTATCAAGTAATAACAACTAACATTAACCTTGGACCGGCTGATTCATGACCGTGAATTCTTTACTACAACCAGTTTTTTATGACCTCTTAGATCAATTTACCGCACTTGGCCTTACGGGTATAGAGATAATATGCTACCAGCGTGGAATTAGGAAAAAATAAACTTGACAATTTAACCTTCTCTGTTATACTTATATACATAACTATATAACCATATAAGAGCTGTAAGGACTAAAGACTTGAAAGGTGGTGATCAATTCCTTGGGCCAGTCATTTGATAATAGCAAACCTATTTTTCTACAAATTAAAGAGAGAATCGAAGACCAGATCGTAAACAAAGACTTAAAAGAAGATGAACAGATCCCTTCTACCACACACATAGTTCACTTTTTCAAAGTAAACCACCTTACGGTAGCCAAAGGTATAAATATTCTGGTAGACGAAGGCATCATTTACAAAAAAAGGGGCGTGGGGATGTTTGTAGCCGCCGGGGCCAGAGAAAAATTACTGCAGAAGCGAAAAGAAACTTTTGCCGACAGCTACGTGACACCTATGCTGCAGGAAGCAAAAAAATTGGGATTAACTGATCGGGAACTTATGAACATTATTAACAAGATTAAGGAGTGTGATTTTATTGAAACTTGATGTGTCTTTTGAAAATGTTGTTTATGATAATCTAAAAGTATACCAGTATAATAATTGAAAATTCCCCCACCATAGAATAGGATCTCTTATGTATTAGCGATTAAAAATATATAGGGGGTCCGGGGGAGATGATATTATT
>PUKQ01000049.1 GCA_003550565.1 Syntrophomonadaceae bacterium | reverse complement strand
CGAGATACTGATGACCCTTCTTGAGCTCGCCAGGTCTCAGAACTGGACAGAAGCCCGTGAAATAGATAAAATCTTAGAGGATTATGATCTTATAAAAAGAGAGGTAGAGGACTTTAACGACTTTAACCGCAAGAAGCAGAAGCTAAAGGAGCTTCCTTCTTCGGGTGTGGAAGAAAAAGAAAAGGTTTCGGAGGCTCCCCAGGAAGTAAAAGAGCCGCCCAAAGAAAAGAAATCCGCCCCCAAGAAGAAAAAGCTAAACGAAAGACAGGAAAAGATACTAAAGCTTCTCGAAAAGAAAGAAAAGATTCAGGTCCAAGATGTGCAAGAAGTTATCCCCGGAGCGATAAAAAGAACCGTTAGGAGAGATCTTGGAAGCTTGGTAGAACAAGGCTTTTTAAAAAGAGAGGGGAGTGGTAAAACAACCTACTACGCGAGAATAGGACAAAAGGTGTCCTAATAGGACAAAGAGAAAAAGCAAGAAGTGTCCTATTATTGTCCCATTCTTCCTTTGGCGAGTGGCGCGCTGTAAAGGCGCGGCAAAGGCTTTAAGAGGACATGGGACACCTAATCAAAATAACCAAAAGATGTTTCCAAGAAAACCGGACAAAAAAAAGGAGTTCTCCAAGATATACGACGAGAACGTCACCCAGATCTACAGATTCGCTTTCCTGAAAGTCGGCTCCAAAGACGAGGCCGAGGATATCACCTCTCAGACTTTTCTGAAGGTGTGGAAATCCTTCAAGAACGAAGAGACCAAAAAGGACTTCAAAAGTATCCGCGCTTATCTTTACAAAACGGCGAGGAATCTTATCGTTGACCACTACCGCAGAGCAGGTGCGGAAAACAAAGCCGATGACAAAATGGCCTCCAAAAAGGTGCCTTTCGAGAACATCGTCTTAAAAGACGAAAACATGCGTGCCGACGAGAAGGCGATACTCTCTTCGGAGATTGCTCAGATAAGAGAAGCCCTCTCGAAAATAAACGAGGACTATCAGAATATTATTATCTGGTACTATCTTGACGAGCTTACCATCTCCGAGATAGCCGATCTCTTAAATAAGCCCGAAAGCTCCGTCCGGGTTCTTATACACAGATCCATGAGCGCCCTGAAAAAAGAACTAAATAATGGAAATTTCAAATCTTAATCGGGTAACCGGGAAAAAGGTGTAACAATTTTCCTTTGGCTTCGTCAGCTAGTTAAGGAGACAGGAAAAGAGCGATAAAACCTATGGAAAAAGAACTGTTAGAGAAAATTTATAAGCTTCGCAAAGTGAGTCCTGCAGACGACTTTGTAAGCGACACAAAGCAAAGCATCCTCTCTCAAGAGGAGACGGTGGAGAAAGAATCCGTTTTCTTTTCTCCCGCTTTTCAACACGGGCTGGTAATGGCCGGAGCTTTTGCGTTTCTTGTGGTTTTCGTGCAAATGGCTCTTCCTCTTGTTCCCCAGTACGAACACTACGTAGCTCACCATCCGCGTGAGTTTGTAGAAGAAGAGGGGGAAAAGGAGGAAGAGGCAAACAGGGTTGCCGAGCATGAAGGAGGAGAAAGAATGGAAGTGGCCGAAAAAGAAGAGCCCGTACAAAAGGAGTTCGCCGCTCTTGAAGAGGGTCTGCGCGAAATCCAAAGACAGGTCTTCGGAACCAAGATAAGTAGCGAAACGGGAGAAGAGAGAGTGAGTTACTCGGATAAAGAGATAGCCGAATACTTGGTTGCCGAGATGGAAGGTGAAGATACGCAGGTGAGTACCATGACCATGGGAGTTCAAGAAGAAACGGAAGATGAAGATGAAGATAAAGTGGAGAGAGCCAAGAAAGCACTGGAAAGAGAAGAGTACGGAAAAGTGTTTGACATTTATCTTGAGTAAGTTACAATCGCCAGAATGTACAACAAATTAGCCAATCAGATGTTTAGCGCCAATCAGTCGTTTTTCCCTTTCCCCACGCCATTTTTTGGTGCGGGGGGAAATCCCGCGTCACATAGTGGTGTGGGGACGGGAATGGTCGGCAACGACAGTATTACAAGTCGAAAATTAATTAAAAGAAAATAGAAAATGAGTATAGTTAGAAAACTTAGTGTAGGTTTTTTGGCTTTCGCTCTCGCTCTTTCTCTCAGCGTAACTGTTACTGCTGAGGAAGACGACATCCGAGCTGAAATGGATGCTCTCGAGGCAATGCTCGCCGAACTGGCAGGGCAACTCGGAGCTGAAGAAGAAGTAGAAGAGGATGTTGAAGAGGACGAAGCTACGGAAACCGTACACATTGACGGAATTCCCGAGACGTTTACTTTCACCGAAAACCTTAGGGAAGGTGCAAGAGGTGAAAACGTAAAGTATCTTCAGATTCTGCTTAACGCAGACGAAGACACACAAGTAGCAACAACCGGTGCCGGTTCACCCGGAGAAGAGACCGAATACTTCGGAGCTCGCACGAAAGCCGCTGTTGTTGCCTTCCAAGAAAAATACGCCAGCGAAGTCTTGGAACCTGTAGGTCTTACATCCGGAACCGGATTTGTAGGATCTCAAACCAGGGCTAAGCTTAATGACATGCTTACCACAGGAGAAGTAGCACCCGCTCCTACTCCTGATGATGAGATTATGGAAACGCTTGCTGAGCTTTCCGAAGCTATAGCTGCGCTTTCCGCTAGAGTTGACGCTCTTGATCCCGGAGTTGGAGAAGAAGGTGAACTTGACATGACAAGACTTTCTACTCCTAGGAATGTGGAGCTGGGAACCAACAGCGAGAAGGAGGTAACCGGATTTGAGGCAGAAGCTGATGGATCCGATATTGCTATCCAAAGAGTAGATCTTGAATTGACTGCTGGAGAACTTTCAAGAACTGAACTTGCAAGAAAGCTCGATTATGTAGGGCTTTATGTTGATGGTGAGCTTCAAGGAGAAGTTGAAGTTACCAGAGATACTCTTGACAGAGATGATGAGTATGTAAGGCTTACGGGTCTTGATATCGAGATTCCTAAAGATGATTCTGTTGACGTAATGGTTGTTGTCAGTACTACTGACACAGAAGTAGATGATGAGAAGCAAGTTGATGTGGAAATTATCGACATGAGGTATGTCGATACGGCTGGAATAGTCACCACAGGAGACGATCTTGAGCTTCGTCACTTTTTCCTCGTAGAGAGAGAGGTGGCTGAGGTTGAAATAACAACCTCCGATGATACCCCTGAAGATGGAGTAGCTCTTGTAGAGGATGAAGATGGAGACAGAACAGAAGAAGTTGAGCTTCTCAGGTTTGATGTTGAGGTTGAAGATGGAGACGTTGAAATGGTCAACCTTGGCGCGGAAATTTATTTCGAACGCCCTGAAACTGACTTAAATGAAGGATATGATGATGTTGACGATCTTCTGTCCGACATAATGCTTTTCTACGAAGGAGACTACATCGAGTCGGCTAGCTTTGAAGATGGTAGTGAATCATTCCCCGAAGATGATGATGGTGACCATACAGCAGAACTTCAGTTCTCTGGTGTTGACCTCGTCCTCGAAGAGGGTGTTCATGAGTTCTCTATTATGGTTGATGTAGAACCTCTTCACGAGGATTATGAGGGTCTTCAGCTTGTAGCTGAGGTAGTTAAGAGCAATAGTCTCTTTGAAGAGCTTTACGACTTCGAAGACATTACTGATGATGTAGAGTACGATGCTAAAGGAGATACCCAAGTTCTGTACACTGCAGCACCAATGCTTGAACTTACTGACAGCAGTATTGAGAGAGATGATGATCGTGAGTTTGCAGATGCTTATCTGACAATTGAGGTAACTGCAGTAGGCGGTGATATTTACAT
>PUKQ01000010.1 GCA_003550565.1 Syntrophomonadaceae bacterium | reverse complement strand
TCGTCGCCCCCTTCACGGGGGCGTGGATTGAAACAAGCTCGACTCGGCCCGCGCGGCCAAGATCGGCGAGTCGCCCCCTTCACGGGGGCGTGGATTGAAACTTTGCCGTAACCCACCTATTCTTACCCGTCAAATCGTCGCCCCCTTCACGGGGGCGTGGATTGAAACAAACATTATTCATGCCTCCAGCAGAATTTGACTTGTTTCCTTATCACCCTCAAATACAGAGACAAAATTGGTTGGGAAGTACTTTTCCCCAAGCTCTTTAATTAAAAAACTTATATGGGGTGTAAACTCCGAGGCTTTAACCACTGTATAGTTGCCGGCGGCAATATCCTATAACAGGGGACAATAATAAAGCATCTCGCAATTTGCTATCTGCTATAACCCTTAGAGCCATTGCAGGATTTATTATCCACCTGAAGAATATATACAATAAATACCGTAATCGCGCCAGTAAAGGGAAGCCACATAATATTACTATTGACTCAGTATTTCTTTAACAAAGCGGTTCGGGAAGGCACGGCGCATGTTGGTCAGGCTAAAAGCCAGCTACACAGGGATGCGATTTGTAAAGTGTCAAATAGAAAAGGGGATATATAAATACAGGAGAGTTGAAAAACATAGCCCCGGGTAAAAGTTGCTGTAAACAGGAACATTGCTAGCATAAGTTCTGAAGCAGCACCCTTAAAAGAATGATTCAACAGGCCCGTGAAAATGATTATTTAATAGATGCTACAAAAGAGAGAAAAAATAGGGCAATTATTGTTCCCGATAGCGGGCAAATGGAATGGGGTAATTATTAAGAAATTGCCTAATAATTGAAAAGGAGGCTTAATATGAGAAAATACGATTTATTAGTTTTAGGGGCCGGATCAGCCGGCATGAATTTGATTCGCCCACTTGCCGCGGAAGGTTGGAAAACTGCAATGGTGGAAGCCAGATTTCCCGGCGGAACCTGCATAAATATTGGCTGCATTCCTTCCAAAACTTTAATTAGTTCGGCCAGGGTTATGCAGTCAGCTCGTGATGCCCAAAAATACGGTGTTGTGGTTGAACCTCCAAGGGCAGATTGGCGGGCAATGATTGGCCGTAAGGATGATTTGATAGGCGCAATGCGACGCGGCATCTACCTTAACCTTCAAAATAATGACAATATAACTTTTTATGAAGGGAAGGCAACATTCACCGATTCGCAAACTGTGGAAGTTAACGGGGAAAAGCTTACCGCTGAAAAGATAGTTATTGCCACCGGCGCCCGTTCGGCGATTCCTCCGGTGCCGGGATTAAAAGACATTAATTACCTGACTTCAACTTCGGCCATGGAAATGCAAAAACTTCCGAAAAGCCTGCTTGTCTTAGGTGGTGGTATCATAGCTCTTGAATTTTCGCAGCTATTTGCCCGAGTTGGAGTAGAGGTGACCATTATTCAGCGGGACGAACGCCTGGCAACGAACCTTGAGCCTGAAATATCGGATGAAATCCGCCGTGTTTTGGAAAAAGAAGGAATCAATGTAAAGACAGGCACCAATATTAGTTTGGTGGGCTCAGAAGACAGCGAAGTTTATGTTGTCGATGAAACCGATAAAGGGCAGGTGACCTACCGCGCCGATGAAATTTTGGTGGCAACGGGGAGGGCTCCTAACACTGAAGAGCTCTCTCTTGAAAAAGCGGGAGTAGAAACTGATAAGAGGGGCTATGTAGTGGTTGATAAAGATTTCAAAACCAGTGCTGAAGGTATCTGGGCTATTGGTGATGTGATTGGAGGAAAAATGTTTACCCATAAAGCATGGCATGATGCGCTTTTGCTTTCGCGTTATTTTGTTAAGGATGAAAAGATTGCTTCCCAAAACAGGTTAGTACCTTTTGCCGTCTTTACTGAACCGGAAATAGCCGGCGTGGGCATGAGTGAATCAGAAGCGGTTCAGGCAGGTTACCAGGAAAAAATTCAACATTTTTCGTTTTCAAAACATGGCCGAGCGCTGGCGTCAGATAAGGCAGATGGCTTTATCAAGCTGGTTTTAGACCGTAATAACGGCGGAATCTTGGGAGCACATATTATTGGTCCCGAAGCAGGTGAAATTATTCATGAATTAAATACAGCCATACATTTCAATGCTACCGTCTATGACCTTCAGAACATGATGCACATTCATCCAACGCTTACAGAAGCAATAAATAGCACTGCTTGGGCTGAATAAAAACAAGCAAGTATGCTTCAAAAATGCTTAAAATATAGCCATTTTTAAGAACTCACCGCGATGGCCACGATAAATAATGATTGGTTATGATTTAAATTAGAAAATTGCTTTTAATAAATAGTATTTATTAAGACAATTATATTATAAAGGGAGAAAATTTTGGGAATAGAAATATTTTTAGCCTGGGGTATTTTACTATTAGTACTTTCCCTGATTGCCTCCGGGCGATTCCGGATAGAAATAGTAGCATTGGGAGGCCTGCTTCTTCTGGGGTTGAGCGGAATTGCACCGCCGGAAGTAATTTTTTCTGGATTCGGGCACCCTGCTCTGGCTACAATTATTGCTGTTTTCTTGGTCAGCCAGGGCGTCATTGATTCGGGCCTTTTACAAGGATTGGGCCAAGCTCTGGCTAAAAGAATACACAATAATAGGGGGCAAATTACTGTTATTTCCGCTGTAAGTGCGTTCCTCTCCGCTTTTATGAACAACGTGGGAGCAGTAGGGTTAATGCTTCCCACAGTAGTCCGAATGGCCAAACGAACCGGGAGTTCCCCCGGCAGCTTTGGATTGCCCCTGGCAATAGCCTCTATCTTAGGAGGCACTGTAACCTTGATAGGCAGTGCGCCCAACATCATTATTGCTTCTTACATGGTTTCAGCTACCGGCATTTCCTTTAAAATGTTTGATTATACCCCTCATGGATTGGCTATGCTGGGCACAGCTTTTTTGATCTGGATGGTCTGTAAATATTGCGGGTTAGACCCTGCGAGTAATGGAACAAAAGAAAGCTCCGCGATAAGCAAACAATTAAAAAAAAGGGAATCACCTGGACTGGCAGGGGATCTGGGTTATAATGTTGAGTTAACAGAAGAAGATTCCGGACTTGATAAGCATGTCTACTTTTCTCCCCTTTCCAACAGGCAAAAACAGGTAACTTTTTTTATTTTATTGGCAGCTGTTCTTTTAGTAAGTTTCGGCGTGATACACCCGGCCATTGGATTTGGATTAGCGGCTCTGCTTTTGATAATCAGTGGTATCTTAAAACCAACCTCTGCTTATAGTAATGTTGATTTAAGAATTATATTCTTTTTGGGAGCAATGCTGGGGATTGGTCAAATTTTAGAATATACCGGAGCATTCGACGCATTATCAACATTTATGAACAGTTTCACGGAAGGTTTTTCACCCTTCTGGCTTATCCTACTTTTAATCTTAATGTCATCTGCTTTATCGAATGCGATCAACAATTCAGCGGCTGCGGTGTTTATGGCTCCCCTTGCAATAGGAATTGCTAACGGCAGTAATTTGGAGGTAGCAGCGGCCTTGATGGCCACAGCTGCCGGTTCTAATCTTACTTTACTTATCCCGACTCATCAGGCATCATTAATGGTTATGAGCAAAGCACCCTTTTCGATTACTTCTTTTTTACGTTTCGGATTAATTATAAGTTTGTTTTGCATTTTGGTTGCCGCAGTTGTAGTAAATTTAGTCTGGCAATAAATAATTAATGTTGATAATGGCTGAAAGGCCTTTTTAATTAGTTAAGCAGTTTGGCTTACCTGCTTTGATAAGTAAGCAAATATTAAACTTAAAGGAGAT
>PUKQ01000041.1 GCA_003550565.1 Syntrophomonadaceae bacterium | reverse complement strand
ATTTCAAGGAGGTAATGAATAATGGCGAAGAAGAAGTTTGAGAGGACGAAGCCTCATCTGAATTTGGGTACCATAGGGCATGTTGATCATGGGAAGACGACGTTGACGAGTGCGATTACGTATTGTTTATCCAGTGCGGGTTATGCGGAGCGGATGGATTTTGATACTATAGACAAGGCTCCGGAGGAGAAGGAGCGTGGTATAACGATAGCGACGGCGCATGTGGAGTATGAGACGGATAATCGTCATTATGCTCATGTTGACTGTCCTGGTCATGCTGATTATGTGAAGAATATGATTACTGGTGCGGCGCAGATGGACGGGGCTGTTTTGGTGGTATCGGCGGCGGATGGTCCTATGCCGCAGACGCGGGAGCATATATTGTTAGCCAGGCAGGTTGGTGTTCCTTATATAGTAGTATTTTTGAACAAGGCGGACATGGTTGATGATGATGAGTTGTTGGAGTTAGTGGAGATGGAGGTCCGGGATTTATTGTCGGAGTATGAGTATCCTGGGGATGAGACGCCGGTGATAGTGGGTTCGGCGTTGAAGGCTATGGAGTGTGGTTGTGGGGCTCGCGAGTGTGAGAATTGTGTTAAGGTGTGGGAGTTAGTGGAAGCGGTTGATGAATATGTTCCCATGCCGGAGCGAGAGACGGACAAGCCTTTTTTGATGCCCATAGAGGATGATTTTAGTATTACGGGTCGAGGCACGGTGGTTACGGGCAGAGTTGAGCGAGGTATAATCAAGGTGAATGAAGAGGTGGAGATAGTTGGTTTTGATGAGCGTCCTCGCAAGACTGTAGCTACTGGGGTGGAGATGTTCCGGAAGCTTTTGGATCAGGCGGAAGCTGGAGATAACATAGGTGTTTTGCTGCGTGGGGTTGACCGGGAGGAAGTAGAGAGGGGTCAAGTTTTGGCGCATCCTGGTTCTATACGTCCTCATACCAAGTTTAAGGCGGAAGTGTATGTATTGAAGAAGGAAGAAGGAGGTCGTCATACGCCGTTTTTCCAGGGATATCGTCCGCAGTTTTATCTTCGGACGACGGATGTTACCGGGGTAGTGACTTTGCCGGAAGGAGTAGAGATGGTGATGCCCGGGGATAATATTAATATGGACATAGAGCTGATACCCCCGGTAGCCATAGAAGAGGGTTTGCGTTTTGCTATTCGTGAAGGAGGACGCACTGTGGGTGCCGGAGTGGTAACCGCCGTGGCAGATTAATGAACAAGAATATAATTATAATAAAATGTTCTGTTTGTTAAATTTTATTTTATAAATGTAAAGGCAACACGGAAAAGATTTTTATTTATTAGTTGACAGCATTTAAAGTCTTGTGATAGATTAGCTTTTGTGAATAAGAAATAAAAAGCTTTAGATTTGGAGGCATATTAATGAGGGTTAAGATTACTTTTGCCTGCAACGAATGCCGGGAAAGAAACTATAATACAAATAAAAACAAGAAGAACAACCCGGATCGGTTAGAACTAAAAAAATATTGTCCTGTGTGTAGAAAACATACTATGCATAAAGAAACAAAATAATAATCTACTAATGTTAGGAATAAGTATATAATGAATTTCTTCAATCGGATAAAAAATTTTCTTCAGGAAATAAAGGTAGAGCTGAAAAAGGTTCACTGGCCAACTCGCAAGCAGTTTGGTATTTTTTTCGGAATTGTGTTGGCCACTATATTTACCATAGGAGTTTTCTTTTGGGGGCTTGACTATGGTTTAACTATTTTGCTGGATATGTATATTTTACCATAGCTCTACTGCACAATTGAAATTTATTATTGAATAGGGAGGTTAAAGGGCAATTAATATTAGTGTCCATGAAGAAATGTCGGAAAATGAGGATTATGTTGTTGACGAAAGCAATATTGATAAAAAATGGTATGTAGTACATACCTATGCCGGCTATGAAAATCGGGTAAAGGCCAACTTGGAAAAAAGGGTTGCTTCCATGGAAATGGAAGAAAAAATCTTTAGGGTATTAGTGCCGGTGGAAAAAGAAATTACCAGTAAGGGCGGAGAAAAAAAGACAGTCATGCGGAAGTTTTTCCCGGGCTACGTACTGGTAGAAATGATTATGGATGATGATGCATGGAATGTGGTACGTAATACACCCGGAGTTACAGGATTTGTGGGTCCCGGTTCCAAACCAATTCCCTTAGATGAAGAAGAAATAAAGCATATTATGAAGCAAATGGGTGTAACGGAGGCAAAACCAAAGATCGGCTTGGAATTAAAACAACCGGTAAGAGTCATAGATGGACCTTTTAAAAATTTTGAAGGTACGGTAGAGGAAATAAATCCGGAAAAGGGCAAATTAAAAGTTTTAGTTTCTATGTTTGGCAGAGAAACACCGGTAGAATTGGAATTTTACCAGGTAGAAAAATATTAGGGATGAGAGATAAAACAGGGAGGTTAGCATAATGGCAAAGAAAGTTATAGGAGTTATAAAGCTACAAATTCCGGCGGGTAAGGCTACTCCGGCTCCCCCTGTGGGACCGGCATTGGGTCAGCACGGAGTTAATATAATGGCTTTTTGTAAAGAATTTAATGAACGGACCGATCAACAAGCAGGGTTAATTATACCGGTAGAGATCACGGTTTATGGCGATCGTTCATTTACTTTCACAACCAAAACTCCTCCGGCAGCGATTTTGCTGAAAAAGGCCGCTGAAATTGAAAAGGGAGCCGGGGAGCCCCCCCGTGAAACGGTGGCTACTGTATCCAGGGAAAAAGTAAAAGAGATTGCAGAAAGAAAAAGAGAAGATCTTAATGCTAACGATATAGAAGGGGCAATAAGGATTATTGAAGGCACAGCAAGAAGTATGGGGATTAAAGTAGCAGAATAGTAAAGGAAAACTGTGGGAGAACAAAGATGTTCATGAACCACGAAGGGAGAATAATTGTATGGTAAAATTTTCTAAAAAACAACAGGAAGCCGGGAAAAAATTTCAGCGCGATGAACTTTATAACCCTTCGGAAGCTTTAAAGTTAGTTAAGGAAATTGCCTCTGCTAATTTTGATGAAACAGTAGAATTAGCGGTGCGTCTTGGCGTTAATCCCAAGCATGCTGATCAACAGGTAAGAGGGGGAGTTGTGTTGCCTCATGGTACCGGCAAGGAAGTTCGTGTGCTGGTTTTTGCCAAAGGAGATAAAGCTAAGGAAGCAGAAGAAGCTGGTGCCGATTATGTGGGTGCTGACGATCTGGTATCAAAAATCCAGGAAGGTTGGTTGGAGTTCGATGTGGCTGTTGCAACTCCCGATATGATGGGCACAGTTGGAAAATTGGGAAAGGTTTTGGGGCCGCGCGGCTTAATGCCTAACCCTAAAAGTGGAACCGTGACCTTTGAATTACATAAAGCTGTTACGGAAATAAAGGCCGGGAAGGTGGAGTACCGGGTGGATAAATCCGGAAATGTTCATGTTCCTATTGGAAGAGTTTCTTTTAGTATGGATCAATTGAAAGAGAATTTTAATGCGGTTATGGACGAAATTATTAGAGCAAGGCCTTCTGCCGCCCGCGGGCAATATATCAGGGGAATAACAATAAGTTCTACTATGGGGCCGGGGGTGAAAGTTTCGCCTCAAAAAATGGGGGCTTAATTTATTTAGCGTGCCAATGAACAGAAAAAAATGGATTTTACCGTAGACAGCAGGTGTATATGCTTAAAGCACGTATAATGCGTCGCCTGCCGAGGTTCTTTTTACAAAGTGCTTCCGTCTGTCTGCGGAGGTATTTTATTTTTAGTGGGGAGGTGTAAAAGAGGATGATAACCCGGGCACAAAAAGAAGAGAGAGTAAAAGATATTGTTGCTGATATGCAGAATGCAAAGCTAATTATTCTAACGGATTACCGGGGTTTGGATGTAGGAGAAATAAGTAATTTACGGCGTGAATTAAGGGGAAAAGATTGTAAATATAGAGTCGTAAAAAATACTTTATCCAAACTTGCTGCACAAGAAGTAGGATTAGAATCACTGCATCCTTATCTTGAAGGCCCTACTGCTATAGCATTTGGCAATGACGATCCGGTAGAAGCAACTAAAGCTTTGTTAAAGTGGGTTAAAGAAACAGACAATCTTTCTATTAAAGTAGGTCTGCTTGATGGTAAAATGCTGGAAATGAAAGAAATTGAAAACTTGGGAGCCATACCACCACAGGATGTTTTATTGGCCAAACTTTGCGGTGCTTTTCAGGCTCCTATCCGTGGCCTAGCTACAGCGTTAGAGGGCAACATTAACAAGTTAGTTTGTGTTTTGGATAATATTCGCCGAGAAAAAGAAGCATCATAATTTATTTTATAAAATAAAAATAAGTAAATATAAAAGGAGGATTTTTAAAATGTCTAAAGTGGAAGATGTTATGGAAATTGTGAAAGGAATGACTGTTCTAGAATTATCTGAACTGGTAAAATCATTGGAAGAAGAGTTTGGAGTTTCTGCTTCAGCTCCAGTTGCTTCTGTAGCAGCACCGGCAGCTGGTGGAGGGGAAGTGGCAGGTGAATCAGCAGAAGAACAAACAGAATTTGATGTAGTTCTTACGGATGCCGGTGAAAAGAAAATACAGGTTATTAAAGTGGTAAGGGAGCTTACCGATTTAGGCTTGAAAGAGGCTAAAGCTTTTGTTGATGAATTGCCTAAGGCCGTAAAGGAACAAGTAAGCAAGGAAGAGGGAGAAACTATTAAAGGAAAAATTGAAGAGGCGGGAGGTTCTGCAGAACTTAAATAGATTAAGGTTACTCTTAATATGCTTACATAATATTACATGCACTAAATAAAAAGCGGCTAAAAGTAGTCGCTTTTTATTGACATAAAAAGAACTATATGATAGTATATTTAAATGCTTGTAAAAAAAAACGTTCTTAAGTAAGTTGCTTGTTTTGATAGCTTTATAAATAACAGTATATCGTTATATAAGCCCGACAAATAGAACATCACACTGCTTTTTTATTCCCTAGGGGTAAATTTGCTTTTATGCGTTATTAATTACTTAACTCATATCACATTTAACAAATGCAAATAAATAATGGTTAATTTATTTTAACTTTTAATAACAATCTTTGCAAGGGGTGATTTTTTGGAACACAGTGAAATAATCTCCGGTAAAAGAAAGAGGCGCAGTTATGCCAGACTAAGGGAAGCAATGGATTTGCCTAACCTCATAGAAGTACAGCGCAAATCCTATGATTGGTTTTTAAGCGAAGGTATCTATGAAACATTCAATGATATTTCCCCCATTAAAGATTTTACCGAAAACCTTGTAATGGAGTTTGTGGATTATAACATTGGAGAACCCAAATATTCTGTTGAAGATTGTAAAGAAAAAGATGCCAACTATTCTGTTCCCTTGAGGGTTAAGCTCCGTCTGATTAACAAAGAAAGTGGAGAAGTTAAAGAACAGGAAGTATTTATGGGTGATTTGCCCAAAATGACGGAAAATGGTACTTTCATTATTAACGGGGCGGAAAGAGTAATTGTTAGTCAGTTAGTACGTTCACCCGGAGTATACTTCAGCAGTTCCCTCGACCCTAGTGGAAAAGAGTTATTTAAAGCTACTATAATGCCTAATCGCGGAGCATGGCTGGAATTTGAAACAGATGTTTATGATAATATTTATGTCCGAGTTGATCGAACTCGTAAAATTCCTGTAACTGTTTTGTTAAAAGCTATAGGGTATGAAAACAGAGAAGATATACTGGATTTGTTTGATCATGATCCGCGCATGCAAAGTATTATAGAGAAGGATCATACAGAATCCCATGAAGAAGGGCTTTTGGAAATATATAAAAAATTAAGGCCGGGAGAACCTCTTAATAAAGAAAATGCCCGTAGTTTATTTCGCTCATTGTTCTATGATCCCAAAAGATATGATTTTGCCAGTGTGGGACGTTATAAAGCAAACAAGAAACTTTCTCTAAAACAGAGAATAATGCATCAAAAAATAGCAGAACCTTTGAAGCACCCTAAAACGGGGAAAAAAGTTGCTTCTTCTAAAGCAATAGTTGATGAAAAGCTATATGAAAAAATTGAAAAAGCAGGCATTAAAAAAATAAAAATTCACTTTAAAGACAAGGAATGTTTGGTAAGATGCAATGAAATGGATGAGGCCGAAAAAGAAGTATTCAATACAAAAAACGGGGAGAAACAAAAGCCATTTTACCCGGAAGAGGATGATAAATTTAAAGCATTGTATCCCGAAGATATTGTAGCTACCATTAATTATCTCCTTAATGTTATGGATGGCATTGGATGGATAGATGACATTGATCATCTTGGAAACCGCCGTTTAAGAAGTGTAGGGGAGCTCTTGCAAAATCAGTTTCGCATAGGCCTTTCCCGCATGGAAAGGGTAATTAAAGAGCGCATGACTATTCAGGATATAGAGGCAATTACTCCTCAGGCCCTTATTAATATTCGTCCTGTAATTGCTGCTATTAAAGAGTTTTTTGGCAGTAGTCAGCTTTCTCAGTTTATGGATCAAACCAATCCATTGGCGGAATTAACTCACAAGCGCAGGTTAAGCGCTCTTGGCCCCGGTGGTTTAAGCAGGGAAAGAGCCGGATTTGAAGTGAGAGATGTTCATCACTCTCATTATGGTAGGATGTGTCCTATTGAGACACCTGAAGGGCCGAATATTGGTTTAATAGGTTCTTTAAGTTCTTATGCCCGTATTAATGAGTATGGTTTTATAGAGACACCTTACCGGAAAGTAGATAAAAAGAACAAGCGGGTAACAAATGAAATAAAATTGCTTACTGCGGACGATGAAGATTATTATGTAATTGCTCAGGCTAATGCGAGGATTGATGAAAAAGGTTATTTTGAAAGTAACCGGGTTATTTGCCGTTATCAACATGAAGCAGTAATGAGGGTGCCTGAAGAAATTGATTATATTGATGTTTCTCCCAAGCAATTAGTTAGTGTTGCTACTGCTCTTATTCCTTTCCTGGAAAATGACGATGCCAATCGTGCCCTTATGGGAGCTAACATGCAGCGCCAAGGGGTGCCTCTCTTGCAGTCGGAAGCGCCTCTTATTGGGACGGGCATGGAAGATAAAGTAGCCGGTGATACATGGGTAATGGTAATGGCTAAAAGTGAGGGTGAAGTGGTTAAATTAACCGCAGATGAAATTATAGTTAAAAGAGATGATAGCTCTGATAAATCCGATCGAGTTATTAATGGCCGAACGGGAGAAGTCTTTTCCGTGGATGTTTCTACCGGAAATGGCTGTGATATTTATAAGCTACAGAAGTTTAAAAGATCCAACCAGGGTACCTGTATGAACCAAAGGCCGGTAGTAAATGTTGGTCAAAAGATAGAAGTAGGCGAAGTTCTTGCAGACGGTCCCTGTACCGATATGGGAGAATTAGCTTTGGGAAGAAATGTTTTGGCGGCCTTCCTTCCGTGGGAAGGGTACAATTTTGAAGACGCTATTCTGATAAGTGAGAGGTTGGTTAAAGATGATGTGTTTACCTCTATACATATTGAAGAATACGAGGCAGAAGCGAGAGATACCAAGTTAGGGCCGGAAGAGATTACGCGGGATATACCTAATATTGGCGATGAGGCACTCCGGGATCTCGATGAAAGGGGAATTATCCGTATTGGTGCGGAAGTAAGAGCCGGTGATATTTTGGTAGGTAAAGTGACACCCAAGGGTGAAACGGAGCTTACCGCGGAAGAAAGATTATTGCGGGCCATTTTTGGCGAAAAAGCTCGCGAAGTGAGGGATACTTCCTTAAAAGTGCCTCATGGAGAATCGGGTATTATTGTAGATGTGAAAGTATTTAACCGGGAAGATCAGGATGAACTTTCACCGGGGGTAAATAAATTGGTAAGGGTATATATTGCCCAAAAGCGGAAAGTATCCGAAGGTGATAAAATGGCCGGACGGCATGGAAATAAAGGGGTTATCGCCCGTATTTTACCGGAAGAAGATATGCCCTTTTTGCCGGATGGGACACCACTAGATATAGTTTTAAATCCTCTGGGAGTTCCTTCCAGAATGAATATCGGGCAGGTACTGGAGGCTCACCTGGGCATGGCTGCTAAAAGTTTGGGCATTCATATATCTTCTCCTGTTTTTGACGGTGCGAATGAAGAGGATGCTTTTTCCGCCCTGGAGGAAGCCCAACTTAATCGAGATGGCAAAACAACCCTTTATGATGGAAGAACGGGAGAACCTTTTAATGAACGTGTTACTGTGGGTTTTATCTATATGCTCAAGTTGGCTCATCTGGTAGATGATAAAATTCATGCTCGTTCTACCGGGCCTTATTCCTTAGTTACGCAGCAGCCTTTGGGTGGAAAAGCACAGTTTGGTGGACAAAGATTCGGGGAAATGGAAGTTTGGGCTTTGGAAGCTTATGGTGCCGCATATACATTGCAGGAAATATTAACTTTAAAATCTGATGATGTTGTGGGCCGGGTCAAAGCTTATGAATAAATAGTTAAAGGAGAAAATATTCCTGAACCTGGCGTGCCCGAATCTTTCAAGGTTTTGGTTAAAGAATTGCAGAGCCTTTGTTTAGATGTCAAGGTTCTTAGTGAAGAAGCTCAAGAAGTGGAAATTAAAGAAGGGGAGGAAGTTGAATACGAAGAACTGGAAGAAATAAACATTGAAGGAACCGAAGCAGAACAAGAGGGCAGTAAAGGAGAGCCGATTAAAAAAAGACAACCTTTAGCAGAAGATGAAGAAGAAATTTTAGAAGAATACGAGGAAGTTTCTGAAAGTGAGACTTCGGAAGAAACTTATTCTTTAGAAGGTAGAGCAGATAAAGAAATAAAAGATAATTCCACCACAGGTTTGGAGGGAAAAGTAGAAGTAACTGAATCCGAAGGTTCTGAAGAAATTTCCTCAAATTTATCTGATATGCAGGATAAAACAAGTGAAAAAAAAGGCGATATAGAATAGAGTTTGGGTCATTTGAGTAAAAGGTAGAAAGATTTCCGGGTAACGGAAAACAGTAGGTAAAACAATAATAATTAATGAACTTGCATGAGGAAATTATTTTTACACATTCTAATTTTGAGCTTAAAAAATATATTTAAAAGGAGTGTTATTAATTGTTAGATATAAACAATTTTGACACCTTAAGAATTGGCCTTGCTTCTCCCGAACAGGTGCGGGGTTGGTCCCGTGGGGAGGTAAAAAAACCGGAAACCATCAATTACAGGACTCTTAAACCTGAAAGGGAAGGGCTGTTTTGCGAAAAGATTTTTGGACCGGTGAAAGACTGGGAATGTCATTGTGGCAAGTATAAGCGGGTGCGTTACAAAGGTATAGTATGCGATCGCTGCGGCGTGGAAGTAACGCGGGCAAAGGTTCGTCGGGAAAGAATGGGGCATATCGAGCTGGCAGCCCCTGTTTCCCATATTTGGTATTTCAAGGGCATACCCAGCCGCCTGGGTTTGTTGCTGGACATAGCGCCCCGTGCCCTGGAAAAAATATTGTATTTTGCGGCTTACGTGGTTATTGATCCGGGTGAAACTTATTTAAGTAAAAAACAACTTCTTACAGAAACTGAGTATCGGGACTACCGTGAAAAATATGCGGCTCTTTTCAACGAGGGTAAAGGTTTTAAGGCCGAAATGGGTGCGGAAGCAATTAAAAAACTCCTGGAAGAAATTGATCTGGAAGAATTAGCTGTGGAATTGCGGGAAGATTTGCAAAGCTCATCGGGGCAGAGAAAAATCAAAACTATTCGTCGCCTGGAAGTTGTGGAGTCTTTCCGTAAATCCGGTAATGATACCCGTTGGATGATTCTGGAGGTTATGCCGGTTATATCTCCTGATTTAAGGCCTATGGTGCAATTAGATGGAGGGCGTTTTGCTACTTCCGATCTCAATGACCTTTACCGCCGGGTTATTAATCGTAACAACCGTTTAAAGCGGCTTTTAGATTTGGGTGCCCCTGATATCATTGTCAGGAATGAGAAGCGGATGTTACAGGAGGCAGTAGATGCCTTGATTGATAATGGTCGCAGGGGGCGTCCGGTTACAGGCCCCGGGAACCGCCCGTTGAAATCTTTAAGTGATATGCTCAAAGGAAAGCAAGGGCGTTTTAGGCAAAATTTGCTGGGTAAAAGAGTAGACTATTCAGGCCGTTCTGTCATTGTTGTGGGGCCGGAGTTAAAAATTTATCAATGTGGTCTGCCCAAGGAAATGGCGTTGGAACTTTTTAAGCCGTTTGTTATGAAAAAGCTGGTCAATGATGGTACAACTCAAAACATTAAGAGCGCGAAAAAAATGGTTGAAAGAGTAAATCCGGAGGTTTGGGATGTGTTGGAAGAAGTAATCAAAGAGCATCCGGTTATGCTTAACCGTGCTCCGACATTACACCGCTTGGGGATTCAGGCTTTTGAACCGGTTTTGGTTGAAGGCAGGGCCATACAGATTCATCCTTTGGTTTGCGCGGCTTACAATGCTGATTTTGATGGAGACCAGATGGCTGTGCACGTTCCTCTTTCGGCTGAGGCCCAGGCGGAAGCGAGGAGTATAATGCTGTCGGCACAGAACATTCTTAATCCCAAAGATGGCAGTCCGGTAGCTTCTCCCACCCAGGACGTGGTTTTGGGCTTGTACTACCTTACCTTGGAAAAGGAAGGTGCCATGGGAGAAGGGAAAATTTATGCCAGCACAGAAGAAGCGGTAATGGCTTATGATCAGAAATGTTTGGATCTGCAGGCACGAGTCTTTATTAGTTTTGCCGGCATAAATAAAGACGAATTTAGGGAAAAGAAAGGTGTTTTATTAACCACCGTAGGAAAAATATTTATTAATGAAATTTTTCCCACAGATTTCCCTTATATTAATAATGCTGATGAAGTTAATTATCTTTTACCTACTAATCTTGTGGAATTTAAGAATCTTGATATAGAAAAGATCTTGGAAGAGGTCCCGCTAAATAAGCCCATTAGAAAAGATTTTGTTGCTAAAATAGTTTCCTGGTGTTACCGGAGATATGGCAGTACAGAAACAGCGGTAATCCTTGATAAAATTAAATCCCTTGGTTTTCATTATGCGACCAAGGCCGGGGTGACTGTGGCTATTGAAGATGTAACTGTGCCTGCTGAAAAGCTGGATATCCTGGCATCGGGAGAAAGTGAAGTAGACCAAATTGATGGTGATTTTCGCAGGGGTTTAATTACCGAGAAAGAGCGTTATGATAGGGTTATAGGTATTTGGGGACAGAAAAAGGATGATTTAACCAAAACATTGATGGATAGCCTGGATAAATTTAATCCTATTTATATGATGGCTAATTCAGGAGCCAGAGGGAATGAATCGCAAATAACTCAGCTTGCCGGAATGCGGGGGCTTATGGCTGACCCCACCGGTCGGATTATAGACTTGCCCATCAAAGCCAATTTCCGGGAAGGGCTCACGGTGTTGGAGTATTTCATATCCACCCACGGTGCCCGCAAAGGGTTAGCAGATACAGCATTGAAAACGGCAGATTCCGGTTATCTTACCAGGCGCTTGGTAGATGTTGCTCAGGATGTAATCATCCGAGAACAAGATTGTGGAACCACGTTGGGTTTGTCTTTAACAGATTATTTGAATATGGGATGTGAAGTAGGGGAGGCCATGGAGAAACTGGTGGGAAGGTTTACCTTGGAGAGTATTTATCATCCTGAAAGCGGGGAAGTTTTGGCTGAAGCGGATGCTCATATCACTGAAGAAATGATCCAGCAATTTATGGCGCTGGGTATAGCCGAAATTAGATTCCGTTCAGTTTTAACATGTAAAACAAAGCACGGAGTTTGTGTAATGTGCTATGGACGTAACCCTGCTACCGGTGATGTGGTGGATGTAGGGGAAGCTGTGGGTATTGTGGCGGCTCAATCTATCGGCGAGCCGGGCACCCAGTTAACTATGCGCACTTTCCACACGGGAGGCGTTGCCGGTGATGACATTACCCAGGGTTTACCCCGGGTTGAAGAACTTTTTGAGGCGCGCAAGCCTAAAGGCCAATCCTTGATCAGCGAGATTTCGGGTAACGTGGAAATATATGAAACCAAGTATAAGGAGATTAAAGTAAATTCCGAGCATGGGGAGGTAAGGACTTACCAGGTCCCCTACGGGGCTCGTTTGAAAGTTGAAGAAAAACAGCAGGTTAATGCCGGTGATGAGCTTACGGAAGGTTCAATTAATCCCCATGATCTTTTAGCGGTAAAAGGAGTTCGTGGTGTACAATTGTATTTATTGCAAGAAGTTCAAAATGTTTATGATATGCAGGGTGTAGATATTATTGACAAGCATATTGAAGTTATTGTGCGCCAAATGTTGAAAAAAGTGAAGGTAGAAGAAGCCGGTGATACTCATCTTTTGCCGGGAGGCTTGGTAGATAGTTTTGAATTTGAAGAAATAAACGAAGATATTCTTAACAATGGTGGCAAGCCTGCTTTGGCCCGCCCCTTATTAATGGGTATTACCAAAGCCTCATTGGCTACAGATTCTTTCCTTTCTGCTGCTTCATTCCAGGAAACTACCAGGGTGCTTACGGAAGCAGCAATCAAAGGAAGGGTAGATCCCTTGTTGGGCTTGAAAGAAAATGTTATTATTGGGAAGTTAGTGCCTGCAGGGACGGGAATGAGAAGGTATAGGAATATTGAAGTTTATCCTTCAGAACAGTTAGCAAGTGAAAATGAGGGCAACAAAAGCGAGATAGAGGAAGATAAAGAAGATAAGGAAAAAGGAGACCAAGAAAAACATTTGGAAAAAACTCCGCATCAAAAGTAATTGACAGGGTTAAAAGTAGATGTTAAAATCTTTAAGTGTGTTTGTTCACGGCGTTGAAAGGAGCGCTAATTCATGACTTTCAATATTGAAGAATTAAAAAATGTGTCTAATTCTAATAAAGTAGTGGGCACAAAGCAAACCTTAAAAATTATTAATAAAGGTGAAGCCAAGCACGTTATTATTGCTAAAGATGCTGAAGATAAAGTAGTATCTCCTCTAGTAGATCTTTGTAAGGAAAAAGAGATACCTTGGAGTTATGCGGAATCCATGAATGAGTTGGGGAAAACTTGCGGAATAAAAGTAGGAGCGTCAGCAGCGGCTCTTATTGAATGATATGTAGTGAGAGGAGAGATAAAATGCCTACTATGAATCAACTGGTAAGAAAAGGCAGAAAACAAACAAAAGGAAAAGCTTCGGCTCCTGCCTTGGATAAATGCCCTCAAAAAAGAGGGGTATGTACCAGGGTGTTTACCGCTACGCCTAAAAAGCCTAATTCTGCTTTAAGAAAAATTGCCCGGGTAAGGCTTACCAATGGTATGGAGATTAGTGCTTATATCCCGGGAATAGGGCATAATCTTCAAGAACATTCGGTGGTATTGGTACGAGGTGGAAGGGTAAAGGACCTACCCGGTGTAAGGTATCATTTGGTAAGAGGGGCTTTAGATGCGGGTGGCGTGGAAAACAGGGCCAAAGGCCGTTCAAAATATGGGACGAAGAAACCCAGAAAATAACTTAACATTATGCCAGGAGGTGAAGTTAGTTGCCGCGTAAAGGAGCAGTTCCTAAAAGAGAAATTGAGCCGGATCCTTTATATAATAATGAGCTTGTAGCCAGGTTTATAAATAAATTAATGTATGATGGCAAAAAGCAAAAAGCCCGGCATATAATGTATGAGGCGTTTGAAATAATAAAAGAAAAAACGGACAAAGATCCTCTGGAGATATTTGAAAATGCAGTTCAAAACATATCACCTGTTTTGGAGGTAAAACCCCGTCGCGTTGGGGGCGCTACTTATCAAGTACCGGTAGAAGTCAGTTCTCATCGCAAAATAATACTAGCAATACGTTGGATTATTAACTATGCCAGGCAGCGGGGAGAAAGAACTATGGCAGAGCGTTTGGCAGCAGAAATTTTGGATGCTGCTAACAGTACGGGTAGTTCTTTTAAGAAAAAAGAAGATACGCACAAAATGGCGGAAGCTAACAAAGCTTTTGCCCATTACCGCTGGTAATATTGCTTAAAGTTTAGTCATGAAAATATATAGGAAAGGGGGGAAAAAGATGAGACAAATTCCGCTGGAAAAGCTAAGGAATATTGGTATAGCTGCTCATATTGATGCCGGCAAAACTACAACTACCGAAAGAATGCTATTTTATACGGGACGAGTGCATCGTCTGGGGGAAGTTCATGAGGGAAACGCCACCATGGACTGGATGGACCAGGAACAGGAAAGAGGCATAACTATTACTTCGGCGGCTACTACTTGCTTTTGGGAAGGTTGTCAAATTAATATTATTGATACACCCGGACACGTGGACTTTACTATGGAAGTAGAGCGTTCCTTAAGGGTGCTTGATGGCATGATTGCTGTATTTGATGCCAAAAGCGGAGTGGAACCGCAATCGGAAACCGTATGGCGCCAGGCAGACAATTATGAAGTTCCTCGCCTGGCATATATTAATAAAATGGATGCAGTGGGAGCTGATTTTTATCATTCAGTGAAAATGATGGAAGAAAATCTTAACGCTAACCCGGTACCCATACAAATTCCTTTGTTTGAAGGGGATAAATATAAAGGTATTATTGATTTAATTAAATTCAAAGCTGTAGTTAATGTGAGTGAGTGGGGGATTAAAAGGGAAGAAGAAGATATCCCTGCAGACTACGTGGAACAGGCTGAGAAATACCGAGAGAAAATGATTGAGGCTATCGCTGAAAGTGACGAGCATTTCATGGAAATATATCTGGAAGGGGAAGATTTTACTAATCAAGACATTCGGGAGTCTTTAAGAAGGGCTACGATAAGGAATGAAGTAGTTCCGGTTCTGTGTGGTTCTTCTTATCGAAATAAAGGAGTGCAGTCTTTACTGGATGCTGTAGTTTATTATTTGCCATCCCCTGCAGATGTGCCGGCAGTTAATGGCTATAACCCCGAAACAGATGAAGAGTCTAGCAGGTTGCCTGCGGATGATACTCCTTTTTCCGCCCTGGCGTTTAAAATAATGACGGATGCGTATGTGGGAAAGCTTGTTTTTTTACGTGTTTATTCAGGAATTATTAAAAGTGGTGCTCGTGTTTACAATTCCACCAGGGATAGGAAAGAAAAAGTGGGGCGTATTCTTAAAATGCATGCTAATCGGCGAGAAGAGGCTGAACAGATGGCTACAGGGGATATTGTAGCAGTGGTAGGTTTGAAAAGTGTTTCTACCGGGGATACATTATCTGATTTGCAAAATCCCATAGTGCTGGAAAACATTCACTTTCCTAAACCGGTTATTTCCGTGGCCATAGAACCGAAAACAAAGATGGATCAAGATAAAATGGCTTTTTCTCTGCAGCGTTTGGCTGAAGAAGATCCTACATTTCGTAGTTACCAGGATGCAGACACCGGGCAAACATTAATTTCAGGCATGGGAGAACTTCACCTGGAAGTAATAGTCAATCGGTTACTGCGTGAATTTAACGTAGAAGCCAATGTAGGTCGCCCGCAGGTTGCTTATCGAGAGGCTATTAAGAAGAGCACCCGGGTAGAAAACCGATTTATTCGTCAATCCGGAGGAAGGGGGCAATACGGTCACGTTATTTTTGAAGTAGAGCCCTTGGACAGCACTGAAGAGGAGCTAATTTTTGAAAGTAAAATTGTAGGTGGGGTGATACCCAAGGAATATATACCCGCTGTAGAAGCAGGTGTTAAAGAAGCCATGTCTACCGGAGTTATCGCCAGTTATCCACTGATTGGCATTAAAGTTAAGTTAGTTGACGGTTCATATCATGAAGTCGATTCTTCGGAGATAGCATTTAAAATAGCTGCTTCCCAGGCTTTAAAGAAAGCAGTTTCAGATGCGCATCCAGTGCTCTTGGAGCCGGTAATGAGGGTAGATATAACTATTCCCGAAGACTATATGGGCGATGTAATGGGAGATTTGACAGGGCGCAGAGGACGTATTATCGGTTCTCATAAAAATAAAGGCGTTCAAGTGGTGAATGCAGCGGTTCCGTTAAGTGAGTTGTTTGGTTATGCGACGGACTTGAGATCACTAACACAGGGTAGAGGCATTTATAATATGTCGTTTTTGGATTATGAGGAAGTTCCCAAAAATATCTATGAGAAAATAGTCATGCATAGTGTAGTTGATTAAAATTTCAAGGAGGTAATGAATAATGGCGAAGAAGAAGTTTGAGAGGACGAAGCCTCATCTGAATTTGGGTACCATAGGGCATGTTGATCATGGGAAGACGACGTTGACGAGTGCGATTACGT
>PUKQ01000136.1 GCA_003550565.1 Syntrophomonadaceae bacterium | reverse complement strand
TTGCTGATGATGATTGTTTTATCAGTGGTAACTTCACCGGCAATGATGAGGCGTGAAAGCGGGGTTTCAACTTCATTTTGAATGACCCGTTTTAACGGCCTTGCTCCAAAAGCCGGATCATAGCCCTTTTCAGCCAGGTAACTGACTGCTTCTTCTTCCCACTCTAGATGCAGTGTGGCTGTGCTGGCCAACCGAAAGGCCAGCCTTTCTAAGAGCAGGTCGGCAATTCGGTGAACCTGGTTTCTTTCCAAAGCCCTGAAGACGATTGTTTCGTCGAGACGGTTTAAAAATTCCGGGCGGAAATTTTGTCGGAGCAAGCTTAAAACAGCGGTTTTCATTTGCTCATAATCGCCGCCTTTTTCGTGAAAGGATATAATCTCCTGGCTGCCGATATTTGAGGTCATGATCAGGATTGTATTCCTGAAATCAATGGTCCGACCCTTGCCGTCGGTCAGCCGGCCGTCGTCTAAAATCTGCAGCATAGCATTAAATACATCGTGGTGAGCTTTTTCCACTTCATCGAAGAGGACTACGCTGTATGGTTTGCGTCTCACTGCTTCGGTTAGTTGGCCGCCTTCTTCATAACCGACATAACCCGGCGGAGCGCCGATCAGGCGGGCTACCGTATGTTTTTCCATATACTCGGACATGTCCAGACGAATCATATTCCTTTCATCATCGAATAAGGCTTCGGACAGAGTGCGGGCTAATTCGGTTTTGCCCACTCCGGTCGGTCCGAGGAACATAAAGCTTCCTACCGGCCGGTTTGGATCCTTTATGCCGCTGCGAGCCCTGATCACAGCATCTGCCACAGCGCTGACTGCTTCATCCTGCCCGATGACCCGCTCGTGGAGAATATCATCTAAGCGGACCAGTTTGTCGCGCTCTCCTTCGAGCAGACGGCTGACCGGGATACCGGTCCAGCGGTTGACCACCTGGGCAATTTCAGTTTCACTGACTTCCTCGTTTAAAAGCATATCCTGTTTTTGTTTGCCGGCCAGCTGTTCTTCTTCAGACTGCAGACTCCGTTCCAGTTCGTTCAGGCGACCGTATTTTAGTTCAGCAGCCCTGTTCAGGTCGTATTCTCTTTCCGCTTTTTCTATTTCAGTGCGCACTTCATCAATTTCCCGTTTCAGGGAACGGACCCTGGCGATAGATTGTTTCTCAGTCTGCCACTGGGCTTTCATTGCATCAGCTTCGCTGCGCAAATCGGCCAGTTCCTGCTGCAGTTTTTCCAGACGTTCCTGGGAAGCCTGGTCTTTTTCTTTAGTTAATGCAGCTTCTTCGATTTCAAGCTGCATGACCCGGCGGGTGATTTCGTCTAAAGCAGCGGGCATGCTGTCAATCTGAGTGCGCAGGTGGGCTGCAGCTTCGTCTACCAGGTCAATAGCCTTATCCGGCAGGAAGCGGTCGCTTATGTAGCGGTCCGATAAAGTAGCCGCTGAAATTAGGGCGCTGTCCTGGATACGGACCCCATGATGCACCTCGTAGCGCTCTTTAAGTCCGCGCAGAATCGAAACGGTATCTTCCACTGATGGTTGATTAATCATCACCTGTTGGAAGCGTCGTTCTAAGGCAGCGTCCTTTTCAATATACTTGCGGTACTCACTGACAGTGGTTGCCCCGATACATTGCAGCTCTCCGCGGGCCAGCATCGGTTTTAAGAGGTTGCTGGCATCCATACCTCCTTCAGCAGCGCCGGCTCCTACCACAGTGTGTAATTCATCGACAAATAAAATGATTTTGCCTTCGGCATCCTGAACTTCTTTTAAGACTGCTTTGAGCCTTTCTTCAAATTCACCTCGGTATTTGGCCCCGGAAATAATTGACCCTATATCAAGGGCAATCACTTTTTTATCTTTTAATCCTTCAGGCACATCTCCAGCGATGATTCTCCGGGCCAGGCCTTCTGCTACTGCTGTTTTTCCGACCCCGGGATCACCGATCAGGACCGGATTATTTTTAGTCCTTCTTGATAATATTTCCATAACTCTTCGGATTTCATCATCTCTACCGATGACCGGGTCAAGCTTGCCCCGGGAAGCCAGATCGGTCAGGTCCCGTCCGTAGCGCAGCAGCGCTTCATAGGTTTCTTCCGGATTATCGCTGGTTATACGTTGTGAACCGCGCACAGTTCTAAGCGTATTTAACATGGTGTCGCGATCGAGTTTGAATTCGCTGAAAAGCTTTTTCAAGTCCTCATCGCTTTCCTCTGTCATAGCCAAAAGGATATGTTCTACGCTGACATATTCATCTTTGAGCTGTTTTGCCTCCTGCTCTGCTCTGGAGAGAATTCGAGCCATCGATGAACTCATTTGCAGCGGACCATCGTAGCCCGAGACACTCGGGATCGTTTTGAGCAGCTTTTCTAGCCTATCTTTGAAAGCGTTAAAATCAAGGCCTGCATGTTCCAGAAACCGGCCGGCCAGGCCATCTTCCTGATCAAGCAGTGCGGCCAGAAGGTGTTTCGGGCCGACCACCTGGTGGCCTCTGTTAACGGCCAGTTCCTGGGCCGTAGTCAGCGCTTCTCTTGTTTTGTTGGTAATGCGATCTAAATTCATTTTTAATCACCCACTTTTTTGCGCAGGTTTTCTATTTCATCCTTCAGATTTTCTATTTTATCCAGTAAATCAACAATAATTGTTGCGCCAACTGTGTTGACTCCGGTATTTCTCTTCAGCCGTAGTATTTTATTTAGGCGGCGCAAGTCTTCATAATGCATCGTTTTATCTTTATCTAAGTTGATAATGCCCATTTCTTCATAAATAGAGAGCAGGTCAGGATGATACTCCAGGTTGCATTTAGTTACTTTCTCTTCAACGTCAGTATGGCAGTGGATGCGGACCAGTTTCATATCAATCACTCCCCACCTTTACGCATTTCATAGAGCTGCTTATAGAGATTTTTTTCTTCCTCGCTCAAATCAGCGGGAATATCAATGACCAGCCGCACGAATTGGTCTCCCCGGGTTTTATTCTTTCCGGGGAAGCCTTTTCCGCGGAGACGCAGTTTGCTGCCGTTTTTGCTGCCTGGTGGAACTTTTAGAGTGACCTGCCCGTCCAGGGTTTGAACCGGTATTTTTGCTCCGAAGAGAGCCTGGTCAGGCCTGATTACAGCATCAATTTCAACGCTATCTCCATTAAGCCTGAAAACAGGGTGAGGACGTAGGCGGACTTTCAAAAACAGGTCCCCCTTTGGCGCACCGCTCAGACCATCGCCGCCCTGTCCTTTCAGGCGAATGCGGCTGCCTTCTTTTACTCCGGCTGGTACCCGGACATCCAAAGTTTTTTGGTCAGGCCTGCTACCGGTTCCGCCACACTGGGCACAGAAACTACGTCCGCTGGTGCCGGTTCCACCGCAGGTGGGGCAGACCGACCCTCCACTGACCCGGATCGATTTATTCACCCCTTTATAGGCTTCTTCGAGGGTTAGTTCTATTTCGCTTTCTAAGTCTTCGCCTTTGACCGGCCCACGCTGAGCGGTTCGGCCGGTACGCCCGGTTCTTCCGCCCATTCCAGAAGATCCGCCCATTCCGGCTGCAGCTTCTTCACCGAAAAACATTTTGAAAAAGTCGCTGAAACCGCCCCCGAAGGAGCTTTGAAATCCGCCGCCTTCAAAATCACCGGAGCTATAGAAATGCATTCCCTCAGCACCGGGGTGGCCCTGAAAATCCTGACCGTCCTTCCACCGGCTGCCCAACTGATCATAGCGTTTTCGTTTTTCGGGGTCGATTAATACTTCATAAGCTTCGTTTATCCTCTTAAATTCTTCTTCAGCTTTTTCTTTTTCACCGGCCGGATGCAGGTCAGGATGCCATT
>PUKQ01000031.1 GCA_003550565.1 Syntrophomonadaceae bacterium | reverse complement strand
TACGGTACTCACGTCTACTTCGACGACGAAGACGAAGCTGTTCTGACGCACCACGACGATCAGAGGCTTCACAGAGTTTCTCTTGGTGACGCTGATGTCACTGAGGTCGACGCTACTTACGACAAGATCATGCCGATCTACGACGCTGTAGGTGCACTCGACACTGAAATCGTGGATCCCGCAGACGAGGACCACCTGATTCTTGTAGGTGGACCGGTAGTAAACACACTCGTTGACGACCTTGTCCAGGATGGAAAGGTCGAGGGAACCGGTGACGAAGACGAAGGCTACGCTTGGACGGAGGAAACTCCAGAAATTCAGCTCATCGAAGATGCCTTTGCTGACGGCCAGACTGCACTGATTGTCGCAGGATGGGAAGCAGAGGACACAAGAGCTGCAGCAAGCCGAGTACAGGACCACTTCGCAACCGACACGATGGAAGGAACGAGCTACAAGCTTTAGAACCAACAGCGGTTGGGTAACACCAACCAAAACCCTTTCTTTTTCTTTTATTTTCACCGGACAGACACTGCTCTAACCAACGTAAGGTTTTTATCTGTTGAACGAAATTGCTTAAACATATGACAGGGTTCTTCGACTTCGAAAACTTTTCCTGGGGAATAATAGTAGGCCTCTTTGCAGTTGTGGTGCTACTTGGTGTGACCTTCGGACTTTCGGCTACGATGGGCATAGAGAGGGAGATGGTCCCGTTATACACCCTGCTGGCATTCACCACTTCCATGGCACTTTTCGAGGCCGGGCTTATAGTATACATGCACGGCACAACAAGCGGTACCTTCCACGCCGAGGATAGAAAAAACAACCTTGTCCTGGAGCTCAACTCCATACGAAGCACCAGGAAGGACGTGGAGAAGGGGTTCATGAAGAGGGAGATGGACAAGGAGTCCAGGGACGAGATGCTGAGGAACCTGAAGCAGAAGGAACTGGAGATAAAGAACAAGCTAATTGCCCTCAGGAAGAAAGACGTGGACACGGAGGACGGTAGCTGATGTCTTACTCATTCGACTTCGATCTGACGAAGATATCAAGGTCAATGTTCAGAGACCTCGCAGGGTTCGTGGAGAGAAAAGACCTTCACAAAAAAACAGGCCTGATCTCAAGGAAACTCGTGAGGGCAATGAAGGTCAAGGAGCTCACAGGACTACATATGGAGGACGCACTTACCGTGGTGGAGGACATGGTGGATATATATGCCAAAAACCTTTCGAAGGAGGAGGGCTTCCAGGAAACCGAAAAGAGGGCACTTTTCCTACCCCACTGTGCGAGAAAACATATGGACGGCAACTGCAAGGCAACATTCGACCCGGAGTTCTCGACATACAGGTGCCAGGGCTGCTCCGATGACTGCGTTGTCAAAGAGGGCACGGAAGCAGCCGAGAAGGAGGGATACGACGTGTTTATATTCCCAGGAGGATCATGCATACCCAAGGTACTCAGGAAGGGAAACTACGACGGCGTCATGGGGGTTGCGTGTGCAGAGGAGATAAAGCTTGGGATAAGGAAGCTCGAGGAGGCCGGCGTTAACTACCAGGGTATACCGCTGCTCAAGAACGGGTGTGCAAACACAGAGTTCAACATAAGGACCCTAAAGGAAAAACTTTAAAACCTTCCAGATTGAACCGTGATACGATGAACACAAGGAGCTTGGCTTTGGTTGCAGTACTTCTAACAGCCGTAGTTATGGTCTCCGGATGCACGAATATGCTCAGGAGGGGACTCGACATGGCCTCGGGTGGCGAGTGCATGGAGCTCGAGGAGAAGATCGAAGAGCACCCGAACATGGACTGCCGGTGCTACCCCACAGACTTTGTTCCCGAGGGTCTGAAGAACAGAACAGGCATGGATGGGTTAACTGGAAAATGCTTGTGCACGTGCAGCCACGTGGGTGCAGAGGAGGAGGTCAACGTATCCGTAGCCGAAATGCCGGACGGAGAAAGGGTCATCACAACCGTCAGCTAAGATTCTTTGTTATTTCTCTGAGAACAACCGTCGCATACCTACCGGGTTTCAGTTCAAACGACAGGGTCACCGATAGACCATCTCCATCTTCTATATTCTCCGTTTCTATCTCAGGACCCATGAAGACAGGACGAACTGTACCTTTGGAAGAAAGCTCCCTGACGTCATCGAACTGAAAATCATCCGTGGATATACCGTCCTCGTCCATGACGTCGGACAGCCTCTCGTCGAAACCAGATGGTTTGAGGCTGGTCCTGTACCCCGGAACCTTACCTGGGAAGTTCCTTGTACCGCCTTCTCTCATATATCCGGACAGTGCACGGTTAAAGACATAGGACTGGTATGCGTGGACGAACAACCTGCGTAGACTCCTTGGGAATACACGGAACACACCTACCCAGTCCTCCTTGGAGTCCGGACCAATGCTATCTATCTTCTCCAGAAGCCTTCTTTCGTAATGTAGATACTCGGGAAAGTAGTCCAGAGCAGCCCCGTAGTCCCCCTCCTCCACGAGACGTTTCCTAGCCTGGCTTGCTCCGTCCGAACCGAAGGTCTTCGAGAGATACGTATCGACTGCACCGCGGAAGTCCCTCAGTAGAAGCCTTCTTCCAACGAGGTGTGTAACAGGCCTGTCTCCACCGAAACGTTGCATCCCGTAGTAGTTAGGTATTCCCTCTGCCACCTCCTTCTTCAGCCTACCCAGCCTCTGGAGGCACTCCTTCTCATCCAGCTCAACATCTCTTAAAGTTATTCTGAACCTGTTTCCTCTGAGGTCCCCCGACTTGAGAGGACGGGAAACCTTCTTTATAGGTTTGACCTCTACTCTTCCGTCACTGAACTCTGCCCTCCGGGGTTCGAAGCCCTCCAAGGTCACGAACTGCACCGTAGAAGCTCTCTTATCCTTTAATCCAGCGTAACTTATCCTGCTCGTTGGGATACCCAGTTTCGAGGGCACTCTCTCAACAGCTTCGTACGTCGTAAGGTCGACCTTCTCGAGCCTGCATAGTAGAAAGTTCCCTCCCTCTGGAAGCTCCACAGGATTCTCCACCACACGGAAGTCCTGCGGCTCCTTCTTTATCACACCTCCTATACCCGGAGAAGATGTTCCGTACTCCTCCAGTCCACAGAGTTTTTCCGGATCAGAGTTCTTTGGCATAGAGAATATCTCCCACGCGGACTTAATAGCTTTCAGGGATTGATCAGTTGACAAGGGACAGGTGTCCGGTTACCCTGTCTATCTCTTCATCAGAACAAGGACCCATAGCAAGAGCCGTGGTCGTGCCCTTGGGTATCTCCGTGCGTCCTGCGTCCCTGACGAGATAGGTCGGTATACCGTCGGAATCTGCCCTCCTCTTCAACTCCATGAGCTCTTCCTCGTCCTCGGCAAAGACCACCACCTTCTTGGATCCAACTCTATCCCAGGCAGCAACGTCTCCCTTATCGGCCTTTCTGTATGCACCCAGGGATGCATGTGCGACCTGGGCAGCGGTCTTACCCTTGCTCAGATCCAGATCCCTGCGTACGGCAATCACCTGCTTCATAGTAAAGAGTTAAAAAGAAACGGACTTATATTCTTATCTGGGTATCAGGATGTTACACGAGATAGAAAAAAAGTACGGAATAAGGAAGAAGTTCACAGGACCACTTCTGATAGATACGAATCCGAACTACCTGTCCGCGGCTGCACTCTTCTTTGCCCTTGTAGCTGGATACCTATTCTACCAGGGACTTTTCGTGATCGCGGGCGTATTTGTCCTCGCCAACGGCTACCTCGACATGCTGGACGGGGAGATAGCAAAACATTTTGGAAGAGCATCCAAGTTCGGAGACTTTATAGACCACGCGTTCGACC
>PUKQ01000170.1 GCA_003550565.1 Syntrophomonadaceae bacterium | reverse complement strand
TATCCAAAACAAATAAGAGCACTGCAAAATCCGTATCCTCTTGACAGTCAAAGATATTTTCATCTATCCCCTCCGAGCAACTCTCCTTACTGTTCTCAAACAAACAATTTAAAACTTCATTATAATCTTTTTAAGAGAAACTGAAGTTGATGAAAAGGGTAAATAGAATATTAAACTTCCAGAGTCAGTTGATAAAAACCATCCTTTTGGGTGGGCTTTTGCATCTGAAATGGGTTTGTTGAATATTCACCTATCCGTTGAATCCAAGCAGGAAAATTGCTTTAGAGCATTTAAATAATTTCCCCTTGTAGCATTTTCTATATTGTAAACATTACACCATATAGTATTTATAACATATTTTGATAGTTTACACAACCCTTTCTTTCTATAACCAGAGGTGAAGCATGAACTATTTTTTTAGAGGGCAAACTCCACATTTGCGCCTAATAGCTGAAGATAAATGTAATAATATTACAATTCTCCGTTTTTTTCTGTTGTTCAGCTTTCTCCCGATGGGAAATCCTCTTTTTGAGCCAACGACAAAATGGACCTCAAGGCCCTTTTGGATGTTTGGAGGTACGAATTATTTATTTACGAAGCAAGCCGCCATTGCTTTGTTGAGTGAATGGCTTCTTGGATCTTTTCCTTATTAAGAAGAGCTCCACTAAAAACCAAACGTTGATTCCTTAGAAAGCCTCGGATGCCCTTTTCTTTAACGAACTTGATCAGAGACTCTGTATGTAGAACCAGTACATTGATCAGATGACCTATTTTCATAAGATAGTGGTACCCTTTCATGGCATTCCAGTTGTAGCTAAAACAGTGTTCATAATTATAGCCCTGATGCTTTTCCTTTAAGATATTGTTTTCTATTTTCCAGCGATACCGACCCATATGCGTACAACGCTCAAATACATTATCTATAGTCAGGCGTTCTTTCGATAGCCAGGCATATGTAGTTTCCTTTTCCTCCATATCCCCAGTATCTTTGTTTTTTTCCATCCATGTTTCCTTACAAAAGACAACATGCAGAACAAGCTTTCTCTCCCGGTTTCCCTTCTTGTAGTAAAATTCAATGTCATTAGCCCATTGATACTCTTGAAAGCGTTCTCCCCATTGTATGTATTGCCTGTTATCCTCGTCTAGCTCTGCCAGGCTTTGGGCCTCCTGATATACCTCTTTCATGGATCCTTTTTTAAAGGTAATCATGAAATCCCAGTTGCTATCCTGACATACTTGAACTACAGGCCCACAGGCATACAAACCATCAACCAAAATAGAGAGGCGAGTCTTAGGGAAATAGGTTTTCAGTTTCTTAGCAAGGCGGTAAAATGCCTTTAGCTCACAATCTTGCTTGCTTGCGTTCTCAATGGTACTGTTTTCGACGAATTCACTCAAAACCGGAAGGACCATTCCATTGCTAAATACCAGTGTAGCTTCTAATACATACACATAGTACTCCTTGGTTTTTTCCTCCCCTTTGCCTACGTTTCGCTTCATGCATTTTTCTTTATCCCAGCAATAATCACGAGAAAATTTCTGTGTGCCGTCTATGGCAATCAAATACTGCTTGTTTCGAATAAAGTTCTTGAATTTCTTTCTGCGGATTAAATCCTTTAATAAATGTATCATGCACTCCTCTATCTCTTCCACTTGAATGCCTTTAAGAAGTCTACTTAATGTATCTCCATGGGGCATCGTTTCTAACTCTGGAAAGATGGCTTGCAGGTTCGCCAGAAAAATAGCTTGAGACATTTCCCTATTCCCTTCCCGACGAGAAGCCATTTGAAAAACGAAAAATAGGATGCCATAGGCCATAAGCACATCTATTTTATGTTTTACTTTTTGGGGTTGTCGAAAATCTTCAATTTTTGATAGCCTCTTCAAGAGAGGGGGTAGGATTCTTTTATACACAACTGCCGTGTTCTGAGCGATTTCCTCTCGTTCTTCCATTTCTTCTTTGGGATCTGAGTGTTTTTTGACCCGGTTAGGGAGAGAAGCATTTTTTTCCCAGAACATATGGATTATGCGCTTCTTCAGTTTTTTACACATCAGGATCCACCACCTGGTAGGGAAGATCTCCCTTCAGATAGGCCCTGAAGTGCTTCTTCAGGGGGTATACGTAAATGGCTTTTTTTGACAAAGGCATCCCCTGTTTTGCTGTTCGTCCCGTGCCCCGGGTAAGCCCCAAATAGATCCAATTGGCTGCCTGATAACAAGTTCCACTAAAATAATGCAGATCCACAAAAGTTTCTAACAACACCGGTGCATAACCATATTCATTTTTCCAATCCTCTTGGATTTGTTTTGCTGCCAGGGAAAGACTCTTGCTGGCTAGATTTTGTACTCTTACCCATGGAAATATCAAAAACCGGTTGTTATTCACAATAAGATGGAGTCGATCTTTATCCTCTTTTCTCCAACCAATCCAACGATCTCTAACTTTCAACGCCCAGGCTGATGCTGAGAATTGCATACAGCCAAGGTCTCGGCCCTTCGACCGGATAAAATAACGCAATTGAGAACCAAAAACCGTTTTAGCCTGTAACATATGGTACTGATTCATATAGTATCGCCATCGGGCATGAGAACCTTTTGTACAAACTATGTCTAGGGTAAGAGGTAGTAGTTCTCTGATGTCTCCCTCAACGGGCGTCCGGTCTACATGGATTGGTTCTTGCTGCTGGGTGTTGTTATTGTTTTTGCCTTTATATGTATATTTTTGTTTGGGGGGAAGATCTATGATATCTTCTTTTTCTAACAGACATAGCAAATCATAGCACTGCGCTAATTTTGCCCGCCCAGAAGGAGTAAGCCAATCTATAATATGGCATATGGTTCCTGCCAGCTCTGTTCTGGATAAATTGGGGTAGGTCTCTCGAGCCCATTTTATATGTTCGATATCTTCTTCCGTAATTTTCCTGCCTGCAAATGATAGTATATGATTGGTCATTTCCCTCATCCCTTTCCAATCATATCATACCACTTTTCGAAAAACCTGTCCATACCCAATTTGAGAAAAGTTTTTTTTAAGTTTTTTCATAGATCTCTATTTTAAAGAGCTCTCAGTTCATGCTTCACCTCTGTTCTATAACCGCAAATGACGGTTGGATTTGGTAACCCTCTATTATACTTACCTTTGGGGCAAGTGATGCAACTTATAAAGTATATGATTTCTTAAAAAAGCTACTTATATCGCTTTTTTCCCAATAATTGTAGGGGAAAAAGAGGCTCTTCGCTATTTAGTGTGGAAAACACAGTTAACATTAATTGACATAATTGGCAGCCTCACCATTCTAGATTATTCTCACCCGAGCCCTTGTTCAAATCAAGATATTTATAAAAATGCTTTGGGTAAATCCATTTTTAGTTTACTGCATGTAAGATAGATAATTGTGATCAGGTTTTTTGTATTGCGGTAGCCACGGGCCTTTCTTTTAGTTGCTTGGATGAGGCTGTTGATACCTTCAAGGATACCATTGTTCACTCTGCTGGTAATATACCTGATGATTCCATCCCAATGCCTTTTGATGGTATAGGCAACCTCTTTGATTGGCTCAAGGCGGCTGTGGGTGGCCCAGAAGTACCATCTTTTAAGATAGGCTTCAGCAGCATCGGGATCTTCTATGGTCCAGAATTCTTGAAGGCTTAATTTGATTCTGTAGGCCCTTGCAGTTTTAAGATTCATCTTGGAAAGGGATTCAAGCTTATCATTTTGCTTTACTGTCAATGCCGTAGATCTGGATTTGAAGCAATCCTTAAAATAAGCATTTAGTTCGCGAACCCGGCCAGCGTTTGTTCCTAATTGTAGTGCCAAGCTAAGGAGCAAAGCGCGGCCTTGACAGCCACCCC
>PUKQ01000264.1 GCA_003550565.1 Syntrophomonadaceae bacterium | reverse complement strand
CATCACTCCTCCACTAAATTATATAGCTAAAATATATAGCGAAAGCGTATCAAGGCGATGGGATAGTTGGCTACACTCCCGCGCACCGTCCCCTACTATCACCCAATGTGACAAAATTGCCCCGTCCCCACTGTCACGCGTCCCCACTGTCACGGGCGGGTGCAAAGGGGACGGTTCCTTTTGACACCTTTTGGGAAAATATGTCTGGTGCAAAGGGGACGGTTCCTTTTTGCACCTTTTGGGAAATTTTGTTTATTCTTTCAATTTGGGTTAGGCTTTTTGAATAATTCTTCTTCCCAAACCAGTTAAATCTGTCAGTTGCTTGATAGTAGCCCCTTTCCTTTTTAGCTCCCGGATAACGATATCTCTTTCTTGTATACTTAATTGTTTTAAAAAATCCAGGTTATCTGTGGATAAATTTTGTTTCAGATAACTTAAAACTTCTTCATCAGTTATCTTGATTTTTCTTCCAGTATCGTGGTCCAGAAACTTTTCTTCTGTGCTTTGGGCCATAAAATTTTTAAATAAGGGGATTGCATCTTGTTCGTTTACATGAAAAATATCTAATATAAATCGAGTATCTGTTAAGCCAGTTCTACTATTTAAGAAATCGTTATAGCTACTCCACCTGTAATCCCCAATATTTTTTACCATTCCCGCTTTTAGAGGGTTCTGATGGATGTATCTAAGAACAGATAGAAGATATCTATCATCCTCTACTGCCTCACTTTTAAATCTGTCTTGGAATAAAGGGCCGCTTCTTTCGTATTTTTTGTTGTACCAAAATACGTAAGAGCTCCCAATTCTTTTCAAGGACTCTCCAATATACTCATCTTTTTCCTTAAAGAGAGAATGGGTGTGGTTATCCATTAGACAGTATCCATAAATTTGATAAAAACCTTTGTCTTTATATAATTGTAGTGTGTCAATAAATTTTAGTTTATCCTCTTTGTCCATAAATATATTTTGTTTGTTAATTCCCCTGAGTATAATGTGATATATTCCGGTGTTACTTATTTTTCTTGGGCCTCTGGGCACGTTATAATCAGCTCCTTGTAAAGTTAATTTGTAATTATTTGAAACTCAAGGTGTCAAAAGGAACCGTCCCCTTTTGCACCCTCTTGGAAACTGTTTATGGCGTAATCACCTCCTTATCAGTTTTATTGTAATTAATAAAAAACTCAAGGTGTTAAAAGGAACCGTCCCCTATTGCACCTCCTTGAAGGTGTCAAAAGGAACCGTCCCCTTTTGCACCTTCTTGGGTGGCCTTGCCAAAGGTTGCTTCCTCGTGGGCGCGGTTTACTTCTTTTTCGGGGTAACGGGTGAAGAAGATAACACCAACTAGGATGAAGGCTGCCGCCACGGGGCCGGTGAGTTGGATGCCCAGTGGCTGCTCCACGGTGCTGCCGAAGAATTCCAGTAGGCCGCCGGTAATAACAGTGGATATGCCCATAGCCAGTTTCATTACGAATCCCTGGGCGCCGAAGTACATGCCTTCACGGCGCTGCCCGGTAAGTTTTTCTTCCAGGTCGGAGACGGCGGCTACTATGGCATCGGGCACCACAAAAATGGCGGCAACCGGTATGCCCATGAAGCCCATCAATATAAGGGCGGCCATCTCTGCAGATATTCCGGGTATAAATTCTTGCCCCATAAAGAAAATAAAGGGCAGGAAGATCATAAATGTGACCAGGGAAACCATCATCATTGCCTTTAAGCCGAATTTTTTGCAGCCGAAGTTGATAAAGGGGAATAATATAAAGGCTACTCCCAGGACGGCTCCGAAAAAGAGGGCGATGTCTCCTTCGCCTCCACCCATGAGCACTTGTACATAAGCGGGAAGATTTAAAGTGACGATGTTAAAGCCCAGCCAGAATGTTACGTTTGCCGCCAGGTATATGGAAAATGGTTTGTTGGTGAAAGTTGTTTTAAGCGCCTCTACCAACCCCAGGGTTGCCGGTTCGGCCTCGGCATAGTCCCTTTCCCTGATCAGTACGGGCGTGTAAAGCAAAAGTAGGCCCAGCGCCCCCATAATCCACACCATTCCGTGGGGGCTGAGGGCATCAATGAGCAGCCCTCCCCCGATGAAAGCAACTGCCACCCCCAGGATGCTGAATACTGCTTTCCATGTAGCTAAATCTACCCGGTCCTTGTGAGTGCGGGCAAGTTCGGGAAGGAGGGCCAGGTAAGGGCAGACATAAGCTGTAAAAAGGGCAAAATAGAGCCCCAAGAATATAGCCAGGTAAACATCGTTTAAGGGGGATTTACCCGCAATCGGCGGATAAAAAAGGGCAATAAAAACACCCACGTATAAGATGCTGCTGTAAAGCATAAAAGGTATGCGCCGCCCCCTCGGACTGCTTAAATTATCGGACCAGCGGGCAATGAGAGGGTCGGCAATGGCATCTATGGTTCTCCCCAGGAACATGATAATACCAAAAAGCAGTGGTGTAACCAGCACTTCTTCTCCCCGGATGGGATTGATCACATAATAGTACATCAGGTATGTGATTAAGATGCGGTCGATAAGGTTAAACCCCCCCGCTCCCACACCGTATATTATTTTGCCCCATAGCGGTAGTTGCTTGACCATTCTTTGTTATACCCCCTTACCGGGTTTACCCCCTAATTTCTCTTTTTCTCTTTACCTTCTTTCCCTCTCTGCCCTTTTACCTCATTAAATCTTTGTTAAGTCATTGTTAAGTCTTTGTTTTTTTACTTCTTTGCCCTATTTCCCCTTGTTTCCCCTCATTTCTCTCTCTAACACTATACTTTATCCCTTTTTCTAAATATTATTCGCCGGCATATGATAAATTCCTCTTTACAGGCCTATCATAGAATAAAGCTCAGCCGCTAAAAAACATAAATGGCCTATATATTTTATAGAAAAGGAATTTTATTCTTTTCTGCAGAAGAAAACCTACCTAAGAGCACTAAAGTTTATAATTACTCGCATAAGTATATTTATTAGTATTAAGTATTAGCATAATACATTAGTAAAAAAAATTCATCCAGAACACCAATTATAATTGGTAAAGGAGAACTGATGGGGAATACTACCGACAATAAAACCGGCAATACAACTATGCGGCAAATTACCCACGCATTTATCTGGGCTTCCCGTGCCCTGATAGGTGAGGAGTTAACTTTACAAAATAACGTTCTCCTGGAGGTTAAAAATAACCGTATAACTAAAATCCGGAATATTTCCCCGGAGGAATTAGCCGCTTCCAAAGCCAATACTTCCCACCTATTCGTTTTAGAAGATGATATAACCCTTATGCCCTGCCTCAAAGATGCTCATGTTCACATGGCTTTGGACGGGGAAAATTTTAATTTTTCTCCGGCAAAAAATGAGCCGGCCGCGAAGTGTGCAAATAATAAACAAGAAGAACCAAATAATAGTGTAGAAGGAAAGCATCATAAAGACGCGAAAAAGGAAAACGCCCATAGAAATAAGGCAGCAGCAGCAGAAGCGCTCATAGAAGAAAATCAAAAAGGAGTAGGAGACAAAAGAGACAGTAAGCAAAGAGGAGAAAAAGAATTCTTCAGAAAAACCCTGCAGGATCTGGAACTGTTTTGCAAGCATGGAATAGGAGCCGTCAGGGATGGCGGTGATGCGCAAAGCTTGAATTTACGCTTAAAAAATTTCCTGGAGGCCGAAAACCGGGAAAACAGTGACGAAACTGCAGTAAGGGAAAATTTCGGAGATAACGAAGAAAAAGACGAAGAATTTTATGTTCCCCGGATAGTTGCCACCGGCCAGGCTCTTCGCAGGAAAGGGAAATACGGTTCATTTTTGGGAAACGGGTATTCCACGCCCCGGGAATTTAAAGCTGAACTGGACCGCCTGCTGCTGGCAGGAGTAGATCAGGTTAAAGTCATTGTTTCCGGAGTAGTG
>PUKQ01000104.1 GCA_003550565.1 Syntrophomonadaceae bacterium | reverse complement strand
TTCAGGCGCTTCCTTCCGGATGGCTGGGAATGGAATTGTATTCCCGGCCATCCGTTGTCTTCCGTTAGTGTATACTTGTGAAACTTTGTTTTTTTATCGCTAAATACGATCTACGATGGCAGTTTTTCTTTAACTTTTTTTGCCAATATGTATATAAAAATGTGAAAAAAAATGGTATGATAGGTATTAGTTAATAAATTTCAGAAAATATGAAAAGAAATTGAGGTAAACTTATTGTTAAAAACTAATTTTCATCCAAAAGGAAGCAGCGCTAAAATTCTTTTATCTTCAGTTTTTGGCCCCTACGCACGGGACGATGAATATGGCAGCCGCGCCATCAATCCTATGGAACTTTATCACAACCAGGTAACCCGAATGCAGGGTGCATTTTCTCCACGACGCTTTCATCACTCGTGGGGCATTCTGATGATACAGGAAAATATTTCTGCATCATGCACAGTTCTTGATTTTCCTACCCGGAAAAAATTTGTCCGCGAACTAAAATCTCATCAATATGATGTTGTAGGTATCTCCGGAATAATCGTTAACATTAACAAGGTTCGGGAAATGTGTCGTGTGGTAAGAGAAGTCTCTCCCGGTTCTGAAATTGTGGTTGGTGGTCATGTGGCGGCAGTGCCGGGCATTGAATACATCATTGATGCTGATCACATAGTCAAGGGTGACGGGATCGCCTGGATGCGTGAGTATCTTGGTGAAGATACTAATGCTTCCATCCGACATCCGTTATTTTCTTCCGGTTTTTATATGCGGGTTATGGGCATCAGGATCCCGGATGGTATTGATAGGACTGCTACTATTATTGCTTCACTGGGTTGTCCCATGGGATGTAACTTTTGTACTACCTCTGCTTTTTTTGGGGGCAAGGGCAAAGTCTTTAACATCCTTTCTACCGGCGAAGACTTATTCCGGGTTATGGAAGAGGCGGAGTCTCTTTACAATGTGAAGTCATTTTCCATAATGGACGAAAACTTTCTCCTCCAAAAGACGCGTGTGATGGAACTTTTAAAGTATATGAAGGAAAAACAAAAAAGCTGGGCCTTTCACGTATTCTCCTCTGCCAATGCAATAAATCAATACACTTATGAAGAATTGATAGAACTGGGGATATCTACTATATGGCTCGGATTGGAATCTCCCCGGGCAAGCTATTCAAAGCTGGATGAGGCCGATACTATTGAGATGGCCCATGAACTGCAAAAACACGGAATACTGGTTTTAGGGTCAACAATTATCGGTTTGGAACATCAAACTCCGGAAAATATCCGGGAGGAAATCAACCATGCCATTGCCCATGAGACGGATTTTCATCAATTTATGTTATATACTCCCCTGCCCGGCACGCCCCTTTATCGTGAAATGGAAAAACAGGGTAAAATGCTCGATGTTGACTATGCGGATGTCCATGGTCAGGGCAATTTTAATTTTGAACATGAGGCGATATCCCATGAAGAATCAAAAAATATTCTGGACTGGGCATTTAAGTATGATTTTGAAAAAAACGGCCCGAGCCTTTTTCGCATGTGCCGGACAGCATTTGAAGGATGGAAACGTTACAAAAATCACTCCGATCCGAGGATACGCGAACGGTTTCAACGCAAGACAATGCTGTTTCGCCATATATACGCAGGCATGCTCTGGGCCATGGAGCACAGGCTGAAAAACTCTAACAATTCATTGTCACCGCAGATACGCAGCCTGCGGCAGAGACTGGAAAAAGAATTTGGCATAATAACGGTTTTTGGCGCCCGTCTCCTGGGGCCATTGCTTTATTGGACAAGTAAATGGGAAGAAAAGAAATTGGCCTGGGGCAAGACTTACGAACCAAAAACCATTATAAGCCGACGCAGAATGAGCAGAAATGGTAACGGCGTAGTGGTTCCTTAAGTATATAAAAATCATAGCAGAGTTAATATAAAAATGGTGCGCCTGGGAGGATTCGAACCCCCGACTAACGGATTAGAAGTCCGTTGCTCTATCCCCTGAGCTACAGGCGCATACTTGCACTTATTGGTAAATTAAATTCTTTCTACGCACTATATTATACTTGCTCAATAGATATTTATCAAGGTCAACTTCTGCGGGAAATGTGGCTTAAAGAAAAAGGTTAATTGACAAAGTAAATGCAACCCCCCACCGGTAGAATTAGTTGCATGTAGCAAAAAAACATACGCCCATTGCAGATCCCCTATTTAAAAGGAAGCATCCCGGCTTTGAACCCCGGGCTGCTTCCTCCTAACAAGAGTTAATTTATAACTTTATTTAAGGCAACATGTTATTAAACGCGTTCCCACAAGGTGGCGTTGGCATTTCCAAAAGCCCCGCAAAGGGCGGCTACGCCATATTTGGCTTCCGTCTTGTCCGTTTTCATGATATTACTCAAGGTAATTACCAGCCGGGCTCCTGATTGTCCGAGGGGGTGCCCTAATGCCAGAGCCCCGCCCCAGAGGTTAGTCTTTTCAAAGGGGGCATTTTCTTCAATGCCCAGTTCCCTTACGCAGGCCAGCGATTGACTGGCAAAAGCCTCGTTGAGTTCCCACACACCAATGTCATCAACGGTAAGGCCGGCTCTACCGAGCAGCTTGTTTACGGCGTAAAGGGGGCCCATGCCCATGATAGTGGGGTCGCATCCGGCCATTGCTCCTGCCTTATATTTTAAGTGGTAACTGCATCCCAGCTCGTCAGCTTTCTCCCTGCTCATTAAGATAAGGGCACAGGCGCCCTGGGTAAGCGGCGAGGAAAGAGCTGCCGTTACCACTCCATCAGGCTTAAAGGGGGAAACCATTGTAGACATCTTTTCCACGGTAATATCTTCTCTAATCATCTGGTCGCTGTCTACCATAAACTTGGTGCCATCTTCTTTTTCTCCCTCGATGGGGACTATTTCAGATTTGAATTTACCTTCATCCCGGGCGGCAGCGGCTTTTTTGTGGCTGTAGTAGGCCATGTTCTCCATGTCATCGCGGGAAATATTCCATAATTCCGCTACTTTTTCCGCTGTAGGCCCCATGGGTATTTCTTCGGGGTTATATCTTTCGGCAAGACGGGGTGGGAAATCTACTCCCGTTCCCATGGGAATGTTAAGCATGTCTTCCACCCCACCGGCAATAAAGATGTCGCCTTCATCGCACATTATAGCCCTGGCCGCGTGTTCAATGGCAGACATGCCCGATGGACATTGCTGGCAAATCCCGTTAGTGGGGGTTTGTTCGGGATATCCTCCTGCCAGCCAACCCAGCCTGGCAATATCATGGGCCATTCCTGTTTGGTTTGCCGTTCCCACAAATACCGCCTCTACATCCTCGGGTTTTATCTTGGTATTTCTTGCAAACAAAGCATCATAAACTGCGGTTAGAAGCTCATCGGGCCTTTTATTTTTAAACCACCCTTTTTCCCCGTGAGCCCTGGTGTTAGCCGACCTCAAACCGTCTACTATCACACATTCTTTCATTTAGCCATACCTCCTTATTTCTTATTGAATGATTAGAGAGTTGTGTAACTTATGGAAGAAATCTTTAATATATATTCTTGAAAAATTTTAAATTACCTTTTAAATAATAGGTAATTTACGATAAAATTATCATCAATCAGAAATTAATCAGAAAAGATAGAGTATGAAAAAACATAAAATGTGATAAGATAATAATGAAATGTTTTGCTTCCCGGCGGAAATAATGGCATTAATTTAGGAAAGGTTTTTCTCCTAATAACTAAATAACAAAATAACAAAATAACTAAAAGATACCCAGTTGGCAGCTTTCAGTAAAAGTTGCCGAGGATTTGCCGGGGAATCTTATTGCTCGCAAAGCAGTTTATTTAACACTTATTAAGAAAGGTGGAAAGGAATAATTATGCCCGGAAGTTCCCGTCGAAAAAGCTCTCAGAGAAGTAAAAAAAG
>PUKQ01000192.1 GCA_003550565.1 Syntrophomonadaceae bacterium | reverse complement strand
TGAGTTCTACTCTCTCATGAAGTCGGCGAGCGGAATGCAACCTCAGTAGCTTTTATCTGGAATCAAATTCCAGAAAGTCTTGGAATCAGAGATTCCACGAAAATGGGAACATTGTTCCCATACTCGACGGAATTCTGCTGGCAGAATTCCGGTAGATCGACCGGAAGCCCCATTCTTCTAGAGTGGGGAGGAAGTCACCCTATATAGAAAATACCACGGTGGTCGTAATCCATGTGTAATACCATGTAGTCCGGTATGTCATACGATACTCGACCTTGTAATTAACCTTGTGTAGTTAACTACTAGATCATGACCTGTACGTAATACCACTCGTAATACACCGCGTCTCCCAAGACTTGCATCCAACATCACCTGCGCATTTTGTACTCAACCTTGTACTCTATTAGATCATGTACCAGTACGTAATACAACCCGTAATACAGAGCGTCTCCCAAGGCTTGCATCCAACATCACCTGCGCATTTTTACAGCCTTTTTAATCAGTAGTAAAAAGCTCCAAACGCCTTTTTCAAATAGGAGCCGCTTCTATAGTTAATTATAAGTACAACTTATTGTTATATTGTATTATAATATGTCCACGACAACGATCCAAATAAAGAAAGATATCCGTGACGAGCTCAAAAAAGTCGGGAACATGGATGACGATTACAACAGTGTGATCGAAAAATTGATAAGAGAACACAATCGGAATAAACTGGTCGAGTACAGCCGTAAAGTAGTTGAAGAACGCAAAGAGGATTTTGTGAGTTTAGATGAACTTTGAAGTTCTCATATTACCAGACCTATTCAAAGATATACCTCCAGATATAGAAGAGCAGATGAAAAAGTCATTAGAAAAACTGGAGGGTCCCTATCCAGGTAGAGGAGAAGGAGATAAGAAAAAGATCAAAGGGAGCGATGGCGTTGTATACCGTCTTAGGGTCGGTGATCATAGGGCATTCTACAGGATAGAAAAGGAGGAGTCCAAGGTCTACGTATTCGATATCATTTCTGCAGAACAGGCTCATAAAAAATACGGTCGACTTTGAATTTTAGAGGGAGATAGACTGAAGCCCCCTTCCGTTCAGGGAGGGGGATGAATTTGCAGGAAAAGATTTCCTGCTCTCACAGGGTAGGTAGAATGTTGGTTGAGAGTACAAAAACGTAGAATATAAATAGTAGTTATACTCTATTATAACTTGTGGTTAGAATGTTTGCAAAGGAAAGGAAAGTCGGGCCCAAAGGTCAGGTAGTTATCCCAAAGGATTTTCGAGAAGAAGTAGGCATAAGTCCGGGGAGTAAAGTAATATTCGAGTATATGGAAGATGGTATAATGATCAAAAAGGAGGACAGGGAAACGGAGAAGGTCTTTGAAAAGGTGGCAAAAAGCGGGAAAAAGGTAACGAGAAAGATAGATGCACACGAAGCCTACGGATCGGAACTGGAGGATCGAAATTGAGCTACATAGATTCTAACCTCTTCATCTACGCTGCTCTGTACGAGGATGAAAGAGGAAAAAAGGCCCGTGATCATATCAAGGATGTGAGGAAAGGAAAAAAAGTAGAATACACTTCTGCACTGACGTTCGACGAAGTATTTTGGATAGTCAAAAAGGAGAAGGGTGAAAAAGAAGCGCTGAAGGCTGTTCGAGCGATGCTCGAGATGAACAATCTACGATTCGTGGAAGTGGATACTTCACTGCTCTGGGATTCTTATAAGCTGATAGATAAATATGGTTTAGATCCAAGGGATTCCATCCATCTCGCTTCTGCCCTAAAGGTGGGCGAAAAGAAGATCATATCGGAGGATGACGATTTCGATGAAGTTGATGAGATCGAAAGGGAGTGGGTGATTTGACACTCCAACTTTACCCGAAAATGATAAAAGGACGTGCGGGTGACCTGAACTCGGTCATATGACTAGATTCGTAGAGACCGTGATAAGTGCGAAAGAACAGGTTTCCCCTTCCCACGTCATCCTGTTCACCGATTCTGAGAGAGTCAAACTCGTCAACCTCATCTTCGTCCAATCCTTCCTTCTCCACGTAGTACTCGTACAGCAATCCCTCTGACTCATCTTCGATAAACCTCTCGAACGCCACGTCCTCCGGTCTGCTTCTCAGCTTCCATCTCCGCTTTCGCGTCCGCAACCAGACTGACCCCGAACTCGCTTCCACAGTTCTCGCACCACTCCCATACATTTCCATGCATGTCATGAATACCCCATTTGTTTGGCTTCTTCGTACCGACGGGATGAGTTTTACTTCCACTGTTTTTCGAATACCATGCGTACTCTTTCAACTTGCTTTCTTTGTAGAAATGTAGAGAAGGTATCAGATACCAAATGGATGATAATTGTTTAGGGAGGGTGGGCTGGGTATCATTCTACCAAACGCAGATGATGATCGAGATAGTAAACGTAGAAGGTAATTGTTTAGGGAGAGGGGAGGGAGGTGTTTTACCAAACGTAGATGGTAATTGGGATACCAAACGGATGGTAATTGTTTTAGGGAGAGGGGGGAGGGTATCATTCTACCAAACGCAGATGGTGATCGGGATAGTAAACGTAGATGGTAATTGTTTAAGGGAGGGTGGGCAGGGTAGTATTCTACCAAACGCAGATGGTGATCGAGATAGTAAATGTAGTGAAAGTATCAGATATCAAATGGATGATAATTGTTTTAGGGAAGGTGGGAGGGAGGTGTTTTACTAAACGCAGATGGTAATTGGGATAGTAGAGGATAGTAAACGAGGAGAAAGTTAGTTATATAGTTACCAAACGCAAATGGTGATCGGGTTACCAAACGCAGATGGTAATTGTTTTAGGGAGGGGAGGGAGGCAGGGTAGTATTCTACCAAACGGAGATGGCGATCGAGTTACCAAACGCAGATGGTAAAAAAAGGGGGTAAAACAAACGTATTTGGTAATCGGGATAAAAATGATCTGGGAGATTTCAGTTCGAGAGGTGAAATCTGAAATTTTGAGATCTGGATGTTGGGGGAACAAACGTAGATGGTATGCCAAATTCGTTTGGTGAATAAAATATAAGAAGGGTGGGATAAATTGGAGGGGAGAAGTAAAAGGGAAAGGGGAAAAAAGGAAAGATGTAAGGATGTGCGGTTGTGCAAGGGTGAAAGCCCCAGGGGGAAAGGAAGGTGAATATAAAAGGGAGGTAAAATCACAAATGGGGAAAATACTTAAATAGTTGCTGATAACTTATTAATTAAAGTAAACCACGTGTTATTGGGATACGGCGGATCTTTGAAATACGCCGTTTTTTTCCGATATATGTGGATGAATGTAAAACGAAAAAAATGAAAAAAAAAGAGGTAAAAAAATGAAATTGTGGAAAAACTTGATGGTTGTCGCGGTGGCGCTTCTACTTGTAAGCGCGATACTGGCGGCGCAGTATGTGAGTGTACAGGTGGACAGTACGGTAGTGGGTATAGACACCCATGAAGCCGGTCTTCAGATCGGTGCGAGTGATCCGTCGGTGAACAGCACGGGTCTTGGTGACGAAGATCACAACTATATACTTGAGTACCATTCTGATGTAGAAGGTTCAGAGATGTTCCAAATAAACCTTGGTACTTGGGGTGCGCAGAACGAGTTCACAACGACGGCGGCGTTCTTCATAGCGAACGCGAACCCGGAAGATGTGTACATCACGGGCGCAACAATAGATGGAATCGAGGGGGCGGAGGATTTAGGTGACTACGGACTATCTATGTACCTGCACAGCAACAGCCATGAACAGGACCTAACTGGTGACTATGTAGATATAGAAGATCTATCTTCTACCGACTATGTACACCTAGCCGGTTCCGACGGATATACTACTGAAAATTCATTAGAATTAGATGTAGTAGGACACTCCGAGAGTGCTAGCTTGGTAGATAGCTTTGATGGTGATGATGGAGACCAACTCTGGTATTTATCTGAAGAAG
>PUKQ01000218.1 GCA_003550565.1 Syntrophomonadaceae bacterium | reverse complement strand
TAAGGGTAAGATTTTTGTTACCGTAGCCAACCGTGACAAAGGTGAAGCCATTGAGTTGGCTCGAGAATTTTGCAAAGTGGGATTCCAAATTATTGCCACCGAAGGCACTGCAGATTCTTTGCGGACAGGCGAAGTGGAAGTGGAAGTGGTAAATAAATTACAGGAAGGGCCTCCCCATATACTGGATTACATTGAACGGGGAGAAGTAGAATTAATCATAAATACTCCTTCAGGAGCAGGCTCTCAAAGTGACGAAGCCCGAATGCGGCAAAAAGCTCTAGCCCAAGGTGTTTCTATTATTACCACCATTAGAGCAGCACGGGCAGCGCTGGAAGGAATAAAGATATTACAAAGAAAGGGAATGGAAGTACTGAGCCTTCAAGAATATCAGAAAACAATATTTTAAATTAAAAAACCTTCCTGTTTTTTTAACTTGAATTTTTTGATGTAACCAAAAAAAAATGCTGCTGCAATGTTACTGTAATATTCGCTCTTTATAATAAGAATTAGTTGACCCCCTCTTTTTTTATAATATATACTTGGCGCGGTTATAGTTATAACCGCGCATTTTTTTTTACTTCCTCAATTAAAAGTAGCTTTTAGCCTATCTTGAATTGCCCAAAAAGCTCAGGATAAGTAGGCTCTACAAAAAAAGCCAAACAAATGTTAATGTCTGTCCAATCCATGGTTTACAATTCCTGCCGGTTGAAATACAATAATAAGGGTGAATACACATGAAACAAGTACCATTCAATATATTAAGTATGCTAAAAGAAAGCCGGAACCATTTTATTTCCGGAGAATTATTGAGCAAAAAACTTAACCTAAGCCGTACTGCGATTTGGAAGCATATTCATTCCCTGCAAAAACTGGGATATATCATTGAGGCCGTCCCTAACCGGGGATACCGCCTGACTGCAGAACCCGATTTACTTATTTCCCGGGAAATAAAATGCAGTTTGAACACACAATTTATGGGAAATGAAATATTAATCTTTTCTTCGCTGGATTCTACTAACCGGCACGCTCACCGTTTAGCTGAAAGCAATTACCCAGAAGGGACAATAGTGTTAGCCGAAGAACAAACAAAAGGAAGGGGAAGAAAAAGCAAATCATGGTTTTCTCCTCCCCAAAAAGGGCTTTGGCTTTCTGCAATACTTTACCCATCCGCTATAACCCCGTCAAAAATGGCGCCGCTGACAGCTGTTTCCGCCGTAACAACTGCCAGGGGACTGAGCGAAAGCACTGGGGAAGCGGTAATGGTCAAATGGCCTAACGACCTATTATTGAACGAGAGAAAAATCGGGGGCATCCTGGCAGAAAGCAAAGTGGAAATGGAGGAAATTCACTATATTATCCTGGGTATAGGCATAAATGTTAACCAAACCCGAGATGACTTCCCCGAAGACTTAAAACTTATAGCTTCTTCCTTAAATATAGAAACTAATAAAAAGTTTAACCGAAATATTCTTTGCAGTGCTATATTAAAGGAATTGGAAAAAGGCTATCTTCTATTCTTGCAAGAAGGGTTCACTCCTTTTATAGAACCATGGAAAAAGATCAGCCATACTCTGGGAAAGCAAGTATCAATACATTACGGAGAAAATCATGTTCATGGAATAGCCCAAGACATCGATAAAGAAGGGGCTTTAATTATTGAAGATGAAAATAATATCAAGCAACGATTTAATTTTGGCGAGATAGAATATTTACAAACTAACTAACAATATTCTATTGTTTGTCCACCCATCAGAAATTATCCAAAGAAATTAAAGATAAATTAAGAAGGTGAAAAAAGGTGAAAGCAAAAAAATGAAAAAATATTTGCCTACCGAAAGATTAACAAAAATTGCGCTATTTACTGCCATCATTGCAATACTATCTCAAATATCTATTCCTTTGCCGTTTTCCCCGGTTCCACTTACAGGGCAGACATTGGGAATTTTTCTGGCAGGAAGCATGCTGGGAAGCAAAGCCGGCGTGTTGAGTGTGTGCGCATACCTGCTGCTTGGTGCCGCAGGAGCACCTGTATTTGCTTTGGGAAGAGGCGGATTACAAGTTATATTAGGCCCTACAGGAGGATATCTCCTAGGGTTAATCCCCGGCACATACTTTCTGGGAAAACTAATCGGAGAACGGGAAAATACTAACAAATACTACATGGCCGCGGCCATGGGGCTCTTTCTTGCTGTTGTTTACACTCTGGGAGGGTTGCAGCTTGGGTATATCATGGAGCTAAGTACGTGGCAAGCCCTTTCTATAGGTGTACTGCCTTACATTCCGGGTGACATAATAAAAATAGTTTTGGCAATTCCCCTCATATCCAGGCTCCAAGGAATAATTAAGAACAACATTGTTCCCTCTCCTTTTGCTTAGCGGCTAATTGTTAATTTCTTTCTCAGCAAGGATTGCTGCTCCTAAGGCACCAACAATCTGGGGATTTTCCGGTATTTCAATTTTTACATTCAATTTATTCTCCAGGCATTCTACTACTCCCTGATTTTGTGCCACACCTCCGGTCATAATGACTTTCTCTTCCAAACCTACTCTGTTCACTAACCCCACTGTGCGCTCCGCTATTGAATCATGAATACCCCGAATAATATCCTCGCGGGCCTTATCACTGGCAATTAAAGAAACAACTTCTGATTCGGCAAAAACCGTACACATACTGCTGATGGGAATTGATCGAGCCGCCTTTTTACTCAACTCGGCCATATCTTTCAATTCAACCTCCAGGGCATATGCCATAACTTCTAAAAAACGGCCTGTACCGGCAGCGCATTTTTCATTCATCACAAAATCAACAACATTGCCTTCTTCACTAAGGCGAATAACCTTACTATCCTGACCACCAATATCAATAACCGTTCGGGCTTCAGGTAAAAGGGAAAAAGCACCCTTTCCATGACAGGTTATTTCTGTAACTTTTTTATGAGCTGCAGGCGCACTAATACGCCCATAACCGGTAGCTATCACAAAATCAAGCTCATCTACCTGACAACCAGCCTTTTGCGAGGCCTTTTCCAGGGCTTTCTCTGCAGCATTTTTACTGTTAGAACCAGTAGGGATAATCACATATCCAAGCACTTCTTTTTTTTCCATAATCACCACTTCCGTGGTAATTGAACCTATGTCTATTCCGGCAACCGGCAACTATTTCGCCTCCTTTATGTTTCAATTACTCCAATACCAGTTTATCAATAAATTCCTCTACATTTTTTGCTCCTTCTTTACTTTCAGCCGAAAAAGAGAATACATCATGATTGTCAGTTAAACTTAAGTCCGCTTTGATTTTATGTATCCGATCCAAATAACGTCCGCGGGCAATTTTGTCGGCTTTGGTTGCAACCGTAATGAATGGATAATGGTGGTAAAGCAACCAGGCAGTCATTTGCTGATCATCCTCCGTGGGAGGGTGTCGTATATCTACAATGTGCACTAATCCTTTAAGCTGTTTACGATCATATAAATAACTTTCTATGAGTTCCCCCCAATCATCACGCATGCTCTTGGAAACCCTGGCATATCCATATCCCGGCAGATCTACCAGATAAAACGCATCATTAACAAGGTAAAAAAATAGAGCTTTTGTTTTTCCCGGTGTAGAACTGGTTTTGGCCAAATTTTTTCTACCCAGATAAACATTTATCACCGAAGACTTACCCACATTGGAACGCCCTAAAAAAGCCACTTCCGGAAGGTTTTCATCTGGAAATTCCCGGGGCTTGCTTGCTTTTAAATGTAACTGAGCTTTACGTATTTTCATGATAATTACCTATCTTGAGCCAGTAGAAATTACTGTCTGCTTATAAACCATCAATTAATGCCTTTTAATGCCCGAAGGTAGAACCATCCCGGTTAATAGATGTAGAATCTTCTTTATGTTTACCTAAATTTTCATCTTCCACTAATGCCCTTTTTCCCCAGTCTAAAAGCACTTTCGGCAAAACTTCATCCATATGCTCCACGCAAATACATTCAAGTTTTTTACGCACATTTGCCGGAATTTCATGTAGATCTTTTCGGTTTTCTGCCGGCAGTATTACTTTATTAACTCCGGCGCGATGTGCAGCCAGTAATTTTTCCTTTACTCCCCCTACAGGCAAAACCTTACCTCGCAAAGTAACTTCTCCGGTTAAAGCATAATCTTTATTTATAGGGCCACCGGTAATTGCCGAGACAAGAGCAACAACCATGGCAATTCCCGCCGAAGGGCCGTCTTTGGATATTGCTCCTTCGGGAACGTGAATATGAATATCATATTTTTCATAAAAATCTTCTTCTATCTGCAAATGCTCTGTGCGAGATCGAATATAGCTTAAGGCCGCTCGCGCAGATTCTTGCATAACATCACCAAGTTTACCGGTTAAAGTCACTCTACCTTTTCCTCTCATTAAGGTAACTTCCACAGATAAAATTTCTCCCCCTGCTTCCGACCAGGCCAGGCCGGTTGAAGTTCCAACCTGATGTTCATTTTCTACAACTCCATAACGATACCGGGGGGCTCCCAGATATTGATGTAAGTTTTGGCGCGTAATACGTTGAAAATAAGAATAATTTTTTACCACTGCCCGAGCAATTTTTCGGCAAATAGACGCAATACTCCGATCCAGGTTCCTTACTCCCGCTTCCCGAGTATATTCTCTTATTATACTGAGCATCGCTCCTTCAGAAATTTTTAGGTTCTCGGTAGTTAAACCATTTTCTTTTAACTGCTTAGGTATGAGGTGACGTTTAGCTATTTGTAGCTTTTCCTCTTCCGTATAGCCGGATATATGTATTACTTCCATTCGATCTAACAAGGCTTGAGGTAAGTTAGCTTTGAGGTTGGCAGTATTAATAAAAAATACCTGCGAAAGATCAAAAGCCACCTCTATGAAATGATCGCTAAAAGTATTATTTTGTTCCGGATCAAGCACTTCTAACATGGCCGCAGAAGGATCACCCCGGAAATCCGAGGACAATTTATCAATTTCATCAATTAGAAAAACCGGATTTTTTGATTTTGCTTGATGAACCCCCTGGATTATTCTTCCCGGCATAGCACCTACATAAGTACTTCTATGGCCGCGTATTTCTGCTTCATCTCTAACTCCTCCCAGAGAAATACGCGTAAAGTTACGATCCATGGCCCGAGCTATAGATTTAGCAAGGGAAGTTTTACCCACTCCCGGAGGGCCTACAAAACATAATATGGGGCTTTTTGTTTCTGCAGACAACTGCCTTACCGCCAAAAATTCTATTATTCTCTCTTTGACATAATCTAATCCACAATGATCTTCATCCAAGACCTGCTGGACATTTTCTAAATCTATCTTATCTTTCGTAACAACCGACCAGGGTAAATCCAACAGCCAATCTAAATAATTTCTTATTATTATTGTTTCCGCCGCACCCGCCGGCATATTTTCCAGGCGGGCTACCTCTTTAAGCGCTTTTTTCTTAGCCTCTTTAGGTAGCCGAGCTTTCTTTATATTTTTCCGATACGATTCTATCTCATCTTTTTTATCTTCACCGAGTTCAATTTGAATAGCCTTAATTTTCTCGCGCAAGTAAAAATCTTTCTGCATTTTATCAACTTGTTGATTCACTCGTAAACCAACCTTTTTTTCTAATTCCTGAATTTCCAACTCCCTATGAATTATTTCAATTATATTCTCAATTCTTATTTTACAATCCACTACTTCCAATACCATTTGTTTTTGAGCAACATTTAGCGGCAAATAAGAAATCACGGTATCTGCCAACTCACCCGGCTCTTCTATGTCCGCTACACTTTCCCGGGATTCCGGAGATACTTTTTCGCTAATTTTTACATATTCGTCAAATTTTTCTATAAGTTTTCTCCTCAATGCTGCCAATTCCATATCTAAAAGCTCTTCTTTTTCCATTAATTCTATTTCCACTTCATAGTAAGGATCGGAAGAAATTATTTTTTTTAACTCTGCTCTTTGCATTCCTTCTACAAGAATACGGAAAATGCCGCCAGGCAATTTAACCATCTTATTTATTTTAGACAAGGTGCCTACTCTATAAAGCTCGTTAATTTTTGGTTTATCAATATCAGCCTCTTTTTGAGCAACCAGGAATATATTACTATCCTCCTCCATGGCTTTCTCTAATGCCTTAATAGAACTTTTCCGCCCTACGTCCAGGTGAACAAGCATGTGAGGAAATATTGTAACCCCTCTTAAAGGTAAAAGTTGTATTTGCATTTTTTGAGCCATTATTTCAATTAACCCTCCTATTCAGTATATATTTATTTCTTAGTTATACTTATGTTTCATTTATCTCAAAAGCTTAATTTAAAGAAAAATGCTTATAACAAACATAGGAGAATTTCTGCTTTATCAGGAATTCCCCTATGTAATCAAATTCCCTCTAATTTTAAACTACTAATTCTTATTTACGCTGATTCTTCGTTTTTCTTTTTATTTTTATCTGTGGTTACTAAAATAGGCTTTTCCTGCTTCCTTATCACTTCCGGGGTTATTAAACATTTCTCCACGTTCTTTTTAGAAGGAAGATCAAACATTACATCAATAAGGCTCTCTTCCAGTATTGCCCTCAATCCCCTGGCTCCTGTGTTTCTAATAATCGCCTCTTCTGCAATATCACCCAGGGAATTTTCCGCAAATTCCAGGGTAACCCCGTCAATTTCAAATAGCTTTTGATACTGTTTTACCAGGGCATTCCGCGGCTCGGTAAGGATCCGAACCAGTGCATCTTTATGCAACTGATCGAGCGTTGCAATTACCGGAACACGGCCTACAAATTCAGGAATGAGCCCGTATTTTAAGAGATCTTGGGGAAGCACATATTTAAGAATTTCTCCAATTTCCTTATCTTTACTTTTTCGAAGTTCGGAACCAAAACCTATACCTTTTCCGCCAATGCGCTCTTGGACCATTTTTTCTAATCCGTCAAACGCACCGCCGCAAATAAACAAGATGTTTTTGGTGTCAATTTGCATAAACTCCTGGTGAGGATGTTTGCGCCCACCCTGAGGCGGCACACTGGCTATTGTTCCTTCCATGATTTTTAAAAGCGCCTGCTGAACTCCTTCGCCAGAAACATCTCTAGTAATAGACGGGTTGTCGGTTTTACGAGCAATTTTATCAATTTCATCGATATAAACAATTCCTTTTTCCGCTTTCTCCAGATCATAATCGGCAGCTTGAATGAGCTTGAGAAGAATGTTTTCCACATCCTCACCCACATACCCTGCCTCTGTCAAAGAAGTAGCATCGGCAATGGCAAACGGAACCTTGAGAATACGAGCCAGGGTTTGAGCCAAAAGTGTTTTCCCCACTCCTGTAGGTCCAATTAATATAATATTACTCTTTTGTAGCTCCACATCTTCAATATTATTGCCTGCATTTATACGTTTATAATGATTATAAACAGCCACTGAAAGAGCTTTTTTAGCAGCCTCCTGGGCAATGACATACTGATCAAGCACCTTGTTTATATCCGCCGGTGTAGGCAATTCAACATAATCATCTTCACTGTCATCTTTAATTTCTTCTTCAATGATCTCATTGCAAAGCTCAATGCATTCATCGCAAATATAAACACCCGGCCCGGCTACCAACTTGCGTACTTGCTCTTGCGTTTTACCGCAAAATGAACATTTTAATTGCCCTTTGTCATCACTTAATTTAGACATAAATAATTTTCACCCCACTAAAAAAATATTACCTTTTCGCTGATCTCCAAATGTTATGGTTTTACACCAATAATTACTTGGTTGTGTGTGATGTAACAATTTCATCAATGATTCCATAATCCCTAGCCGCTTCTCCAGACATAAAGAAATCCCGATCCGTATCTTTTGCAATCTGCTCAATGGGCTGTCCGGTATGAGTGGAAAGTATTTTATTAACGGTTTCTCTCAAGCTTATTATTTCTTTAGCATGAATTTCTACATCTACCGCCTGACCCTGAGCACCCCCCATAGGTTGATGCACCATAATTCTGGAATGAGGCAGCGCAAATCTTTTACCTTTAGTACCTGCCGACAATAAAACTGCACCCAGGCTGGCCGCCATTCCTATGCATATAGTGGAAATAGGGGGTTTAATATACTGCATGGTATCATAAATAGCCAGGCCGGAATATAACGCTCCACCCGGAGAGTTAATATATAGGTTAATATCTTTATCAGGGTCTTCCGATTCCAAAAACAACAACTGTGCTATAACCAGGTTAGCTACATTATCATCAACCCCGGAACCAATAAATACTATACGGTCTTTTAAAAGCCTGGAGAAAATATCGTAAGCTCTTTCTCCTCTATTCGTTTGTTCAACTACCATGGGGACCAAGTTCATAATTCAAGCAACTCCTTTCTGCTCATTATTTAATTTCAATTCCACACACCCTACTTTATTCCTGCCATTAACCTGTAAATATTTTGTAACATTTACCTCAGGCACTTTCCTCTTCATCGCCTTCTTCCTTACCTTCCTCAATATTTTCCTTATCACTTTCTTTGTTTCTTATTTTGTTTACTTTCACTTCCGCTTCATCTACTAAAAAGTCAATCAACTTGCGCATGCGTATTTCTTCTCTAATCATGTCTAATCTTCCCTGTTTTTCAAATACATCTCTTACCCTTTCTGCAGAATCCCCGTACTGATTGGCCAGTTCTTCAATTTTTTCCTGTAGTTCTTCTTCCGAAGCTTCAAGGCCCTCCTCTTTAATGATGGCATCCAAAACAAGGTTTGCCTTAACCCTTTTCTCCGCTTCTTCACGTTGTTCCTCACGCAAATCTTCTTCCTTCTTTTGAGTAACCTGTAAAAATTTCTCCAGATCTAACCCCTGATAACGCAGATACTGTTCCATTTCCTGCAGCATATTATCCAATTGCCTTTCTACGAGTGTTTCCGGCACATCAACTTCTGCATTTTCACTCACTTTTTCTATAACAGCAGTTTCCAAAGCTGTTCTAGCTTTTTGCTCTGCATTTTCCCGAAGTTTATTTGCCTTATCTACTCTAAAATCTTCCAGGTTATCAAATTCACTTATTTCTTTTACAAAATCATCATTTAACTCCGGAAGTTCCTTCTGCTTAATTTGTTTTAGTGTTACCTGAAAAACAGCTTCTTTGCCGGCCAAATCTTCGTTGCGATAATCTTCGGGAAAAGTAACCTTTATCTCCTTTTCTTCATCAACCTTCATCCCGATTAACTGCTCCTCAAAACCCGGAATAAAGGTATTCGAACCTATTTCCAGGGAATAATCGGTTGCTTCTCCTCCTTCAAAAGGTTCACCATCAATATAACCACAAAAATCAATCAAAACCAAATCTTCAGCAGCAGCCTCCCTATCTTTATCTTCTACATCTACCATTCGGGCATGCTGTTGCCTTAACCCTTCTATGTGTTCATCCACTGCTTCTTCATCTATTTCTTCTTCTTCAGATTCTACTTCTACACCTCGATATGCCCCCAACTTTACTTCGGGTTTCACTTCTACCACCGCTGTAAAAATAAATGGCTTTCCTTTTTCTATTTGCTGAACCTCAATTTCCGGCTCATTTATGGGTTCAATGTTCTCTTCTTCAATAGCACTACGATATGCCTGCGGTAATATATAATCAGCTGCATCCTGATATAAAATTTCCGGACCAAAACGAGACTCTAATACTTTGCGGGGCACTTTACCTTTTCTAAAGCCCGGCAGATTAACCTCTTTGACCACCTTGGAATATGCCTTTTTTAAAGCCTCCTCGAATTCTTCCTCGGGAACTTCTACTTCCAACTTAATTTTATGATCGTCTAGCTTTTCCCACTTTACCAATATATGAAACCTCCTTCTAAATTTAAAACATATTGTTTATAGCAATATTACTGTATCTAACAATAAAAATTCGCCTCTTTTGCAGGCGAGATTAACTTCACCGTTTACCAAGGATATATTATCACAAAACCCTAAAACAAACAACGGTTGTATTGACTCTATCTACCCACAAAATTAATTTGCCTAAAATTAATATTTATAAATAAGGGCAGCCACAATTATCCTCTAAATGAGCCTTGTGAACAAATTAATTTTGATTTCCGGTTAAAAGACCTCTCCACTGGTAAAAAATTTTTTAAGTAAAAATATGGGTTCTTAATCCGGATTACAATTTTCTAATTTAAAGATGGTTCTTTTTGCTATGCCGAAACAAATAATCTACCTCCCGGTAAACTTCCTGAAGAGGTATTCCTTCCCGCCGGGCAATAGCAAGGCAGTCTTCATATTCCGGTGAATAATGCCAGGCCTCATTTTCTTCTTCCACTGCCACCATTTTAACCCGCACTTTCCCCCAGGAAGTATTAATTTCAGCAAATTGACGCGGCAGCATCACTTTTCGCGCTTCTATCACCCGACAGCCAAAAGTAGAGGTTTCCCGAAACAAATGCTCTACGAGTGCCCTTGTTTTTTCCACCGGAGATAGAAGAGTTATTTTCACCGCCGGACGGTTCTTTTTCATTTGTACCGGGGCAAACGATACGTCAAGAGCCCCCTGTTCTAGCATTTTGTCCATAAGAAAACCGGTAATTTCAGGATTCAAATCATCAATATTTGCTTCAATTACATCTACTTTTTCCTGATAAGAAAAACTCTGATTATTTTCCTGCGTTCCCAGTAAAACCCTCAAATAGTTCGGCACACCGTAATCTTTGCTGCCGGCTCCATAACCCACCGAAAGCAAATTATATGAAGGCAACTGACCAAAATCGCTTACCAACTCATAAATCAAGGCCGCACCGGTTGGCGTCACCAGTTCTCCTTTCAGATCTACACCATATACCGGAGCTTTTCTTTCCGCCAGAAGTTCTACCGCAGCAGGAGCCGGTAAAGGAATTTTGCCGTGTTCTACTTCGATCATTCCCCTTCCTTGAGGTAAAGGAGAACAGATAACTTCCTCAACTCCTAGCAGATGAAGAGCCAATACACTTCCAATTATATCAACAATGGAATCCAATGCCCCTATTTCATGAAAATGCACATCTTCTTCAGGTACGCCATGAAGGCGCGCTTCCACCGCCGCCAATTTGCTAAATACATTCAAGGAAGTCTTTTTCACGTCCGCAGGCAGTTCACTTTCCTCTACAATATGACGAATACTTTCCATGTTACGGAAAGATTCTCCGTTTTCTGTTAAAACCTGAAAGTTAGTAGCAGTGATCCCGTAACATGAAACTTTTTCTGCCTTTAGATAAAATCCGTTTATGGGCAAAGTAGACAGGCCTTCATTTAAGTGAGATAAACTTAACCCGGCATCCAGCAGAGCGCCCAAAAACATATCGCCGCTTATACCGCTAAAACAATCCAGGTAAATTACTTTTTTGGCGCCCATTTAAGCTTTACTCACTCCCTTTCCCTAAAGACTTCTTGACTTTAATCTTTAGGGAGTTTATTACAATTCCGGCAATATGTTAAGATTTCTGGATCTGAGAAACATCAGCAAATATGTTCTCAAACTGAATTTGCCGGTTTTATGTGTAATATTTTCTCTAATAGAACCAGTTTAATTTTGCTTTGTTTCCTGTTTAATCCAGTCCAAAAATTCCGGATTGCCTCCATCCACATCCCAGGCAAGCACACAGGGGACATCGTAAGAATGGTACTTATTAACCGCAGATACCAGGTCATCTATCAACTCACTCCTGGTCTTTCCTATAAGAATTACTTCACTGTCCCATTGAACCCCTCCTTCCCAGTAAAAGAAAGATTTCATCTGGGGAATAATGTTTATGCATGCCACCAGCCTATCTTTAACCAGTTTTTCCGCCAGGTTTTCCGCCTCTGCCTGCGAACCGGCAGTAACATAAAACATAGATAACATCTTAAATCACCTCCGTAAAATAAAAATTATAAGCATATCTCATCTCCGTAATAAATATCCGGAATATTACCGACAATTATTTATACCTCATTCAGGTGTTGTTTGCCCCAAATTAATCAGCGCAGCCGTATATCCACCCCCAAAACCGTTATCTATATTGACTACTGCAACCCCGGAGGCACAGGTATTGAGCATGGTGAGCAAAGGTGCTAAGCCGTTAAAACTGGCACCGTACCCCACGCTGGTGGGAACAGCAATAACAGGGCAACCTGCAATACCACCTATCACGCTGGGAAGCGCTCCTTCCATACCAGCCACAGCTACAATAGACCGCGCCTTTTTTATTTCTTCCCAGTAATCAAAAAGGCGATGAATGCCCGCAACCCCCACATCGTAAGCCTTGATGACTCTGGAGCCCATTATTTCCGCAGTTAAAGCTGCCTCTTCCGCAACAGGCAAATCTGCAGTGCCGGCAGCCATGACTACCACTTGCCCCTGCAAAACTCTTTCCTGCTGTGAATTATAAATTACTATAGCCCGGGCCATTTCATGGTATTCGGCTGCATTAAAGGTTCTCTGCAATTGTTCATAGGTAGAGTGCTCAGCCCGCGTAGCCAGCACATCAGCTCCTTTTTCTAAAAGCCGCCCGGCAATTTCAATAATTTGCTCCGTGGTTTTCCCCGGGGAATAGATTACTTCGGGAAAACCCTTGTTTAGCGAACGGTGGTGATCAACCTTGGCAAAATCCAGATCTTCGTAAGGAAAACCCCTTAAAGATTGCATGGCTTCATCTACGGTAATATCCTGCTTTTTTACTTTCTGAAGAATTTCTTCTATTTTCTCTTTATACAAGTTTATTCCCACTCCCTCTTTTCCCCTCCGGATCATATACTATGATACCTTATTTTAAACAGTAAATAAAGGCCAGTTAGCTAAGTGCCAAAAGCATAATTAATTTCACATACTTAAATGGTTAACATGAAAAAAATCAAGCTAATTAAATTTTTATCGGGTGAGTTAATAATTTGTAAACACTATAACAAATTATCCACAAAGTTAATTATTTTTATTACAAAAAAAACAGCCCCGGTGGCTCAACCGGGGCTGCTGATACATGAATAATCTTTTCTAACTTCTGCGAATCAATTATTGGGCAATATGATCGTTGATCTCGGTGATACAATCAATATCTACATATTCAGGCACTACCAGACCAATACGTGCGCCTTCATAATGAGTCCCTATCTGGTCAAGTTCATCACCATAATCATCAAAGTACGCTTCGTGAGTACCGGGGAGCCAGGCACAGACAAAGAAATCAGCATCGCCGGCAACGGTAGATGACCACATAACAGCGGCATCAACTGCGGTTACGTCTACTTCATAACCGGCATTTTCCAGAACAGCTTTAGCCACATAAGTACTTGCAGTTGCGCAGTCCCATTCCACCAAGGAGATGTAAACTTCGTCACCGTCTATACCTTCACCAAAGCCTTCGGGAGTCCATTCGTCTACTAAGTCCTCATTCTGTTCAATCCAGGTTTGAGCATTGCCAAGAAAATCGTCCACCTCAGCGTTCATTTCCATAACTTCCCCGATTTCTTCGTCTCCCCAGTAGAAGTTCTCTAAAAACTCACGCACTTCGGGCATGTCGTCTGCAAGCCCCGGGCGGCCCATAATCTCGATAGTCTCTTCTTCCCCAAAAACCGATTCCGGGTCATCCAGGAATTTCAGATCCCACTCAGCAAACTTCCAGTGTGGCGTCCAACCTGTTACTACAATCCATTCCTCTTGCTCAATGGCTGTACTCAGCTCTGCAGTCATAGCCGCGTCACTGCCCTCTAATACATCCAGTTCCAGGTCATACACATCGATAGCTTCTTCAGTAGAGCTCATGATTCCTGCCCCCGGGTCTATCCCAATAATCTGATCTTCTTCCACCTCACAACCTACAATCCCCAAGGTCAATACCGACACCAACACAATTACCAACACCAATAACATTTTGCCTTTCTTCAAACTAACCCCTCCTTTAACTTTATTTTTTTATGATTAAGGCCATTATTCCTCAGCAGTTTTTTCCTGTCTTGTGCTTTGCGTTATGCGGTCAAGAATAATAGCCAAAATCACCACTCCTAAGCCACTGGCAAAACCTCCGCCGATATCCAGGCGTTGAATACCTCTCAAAACGGATGCTCCCAAGCCCTTAGCCCCAATCATGGCGGCAATAACCACCATGGATAAGGCCAGCATAATGCACTGGTTAATACCGGCCATGATGGTAGGCTTGGCTAACGGCATCTGAACCATAGTAAGTTTCTGCCATTCACTGGAGCCAAAGGCGGCAGCAGCCTCCACCACTTCTACAGATACCTGCCTGATACCCAAACCTGTAAGGCGAATGACCGGGGGCATGGAAAATACTACCGTTGCAATCATCGCCGAAACCATGCCTATTCTAAAAAAGAATACCGCCGGAATAAGATACACAAAAGCGGGCATGGTCTGCATAAAGTCAAGTATAGGCCACACTATACGATGCACCTTATCACTGCGCGCCGTTAAAATACCCATGGGAACGCCAATAGCTATAGATATGGCTACAGACACCAGAATCAGCGTAATGGTTTCTATTGCACCCACCCAATATCCCATATTGTAGATTAAAATTAAACCAATTAAAGTAAAAAGGGCCACGGTGCGACTACTTAATTTCCAGGCCAACAAAGTGATAAGCAATATCAATACCGAGGGAGGCACCCAAAGCAAGGCATCAACTACTTCTCCCATAAAGCCCCTATCGCCAAAAGCATAGGAAAAAGCCCGCGTATAATCACCAATTAATCCCAACAACCAATCGTTAGCTCTTTCTACCGCAGAAGCTACGGGTATATTCGGTATAAGATCTATCGGGTTAAGTATTTTGTCCCACATCGCCGGAAGTCTCCTTTTCTATATCATTTTCACCTTTAGTCTCGATTAATTCGTCAGTTTGTTTCACCAAACCTGCCAATATGGTTCCCCTGATAATTATACCCTGAATTTTATGTTCTTCGTTAACTACCACCAGGGGCACAGGAGCACTGGCGGAAACTTCAAATAACTCATTTAACGTATTCTCCGGTTTTACGGTAATTACATCTTCTTTTATTATTTGGGTAAGATCTTGATCGCCCCTGTCCGCAGCCTTAGCAGCGTCTTCCGCCATCACATAACCCACAAGTCGGCGGTTACGATCGACCACAAAGATGCTGGAGATACCTTCTTCTCTCATCTTTCGCAACGCCACCCGCGGTCCGTCTTTAGGAAATGCCAAAACCTCCGGATCATTCATAATTCCCTCTGCCGTCAGAACTTTGGACATATCCACATCTTCCACAAATTTTGCCACGTATTCATTAGCGGGATTAGTTAAAATATCTTCCGGGGTACCTATCTGCACAATAACGCCATCTTTCATAAGCGCCACGCGATCACCGATTTTTAATGCCTCATCCAGATCATGAGTAATAAAAACAATTGTTTTATTCATTTTTTCTTGCAAGTCCAGTAGTTCGTCCTGCATTTCACGACGGATTAATGGATCTAAAGCGCTAAAAGCCTCATCCATTAAAAGTATTTCCGGATCCACAGTGAGAGCGCGGGCTAAACCAACACGCTGCTGCATACCGCCGCTAAGCTGTTCAGGATACCGATTTTCCCATCCTTTCAAACCCACCATTTCCAGTGTCTTTAAAGCCCGTTCCTCTCGTTCCTGTTTGTCTATTTTTTGTATTTCCAAACCAAAAGCGGTATTGTCCAAAATAGTTCGATGCGGGAAAAGAGCAAAGCGCTGAAAAACCATGGACTGCTTACTCTTACGCATAGTCTTAATTTGTTCATCATTCATAGCTGTTATATCTTCGCCATCCATTACGATGGTACCTTCAGTAGGAGTAATAAGCAAATTAAGGCACCGAATGAGAGTAGATTTGCCACTGCCTGAAAGGCCCATTACTACAAAAGTTTCACCTTCTTCTACTTCAAATGAAGCCCTAAGTACCCCCACTGCCTGCCCTGTTTTCTCCATTATTTCATCTTTGCTATAACCTTCCTCAACCAATTTTAGTGCTTTCTCCGGATGATTTCCGAAAACTTTTGTTACATTTTTCACTTCAATTTTTGCCATTGAAACGCTCCTATCAACGAATATCCTATTACCTTAAACACACTAACATAATTAGTGTGTTTAAGAATTTTTTTCCTATATTATTTCATAAAAAGACAACGCTTTTACATTATAACAACAACACTGATATGTCAAATATGTTATATGAATTTAAACATTGAATATACCAAAAATTAAGAAGTATTAGGCAAAACAACTCTTTGTGAATATACTTAACAAATATACTCCTCTCAACTCAAAAAAATCCTTATTTTCTTTGCTTATAAATTTATCATAAAGAAAAACCGAGAAAAGAAAACCGTCCCGGATGGATTAATAAATAACGCAAAGCAAAGCATTGGAAAATAATAGAAAGTGTTTGTTAAAAAAAGAAAACGGTGGGTACCGATAAATCGGCCCCACCTTATTTCTTCTTTTTTGTTTTTCTCTCTTCTTTCTTTTCCTTAAAATGGATAATTTTGGGATTTTCTTCTGCAAAAATCTTTAACGTACGCTCTTCTCCCTCTTCATCCTCAATAACGACTGCTCCTCCATCTTTATGCACATCATCTATCAAGATTCCTGCTCTTAAGCACTTGTTAAACGCTTCATTAAAAGTAATCTTATTTTCTTCTGCAATTAGGGAGATTTTTTTAATTTCCTTTTCCGGAATTTGCAAGTCCTCTTTTTTCCCTATCCTAAAGAGTAAAAGAGTTTTTAAGATAGTATCAATTATCCAGTCGAGAAATCGTTGAAAAATCATTTTAATCCTCCTCTTTGTTCAATG
>PUKQ01000252.1 GCA_003550565.1 Syntrophomonadaceae bacterium | reverse complement strand
GGCTTATTCCAATTATGGCACTGCTTTGGCTGGTTATATTGTGGCACAGGTTTCAGGCCAGAATTTTGATGAATATGGGGAAGAGAATATTTTTGAGCCTCTGGGAATGGATAAAAGTACTTTTCGCCAGCCAATTCCCGATGAGATGGCGCCTTACATGAGCCGGGCTTATAACTATGCAGATGATGAATACCATAAAGGCGACTTTGAATATATTTCCGGTTATCCGGCTGGAAGTATGAGTACCACTGCAGCGGATATGGGTTCATTTATGATAGCTCACCTTCAAAATGGGCAATTTGAAGAGCGCCGGATCCTGGAAGAAGAAACAGCGCAAAAGATGCATCAACAGCAATTTACCCACCACCCCCAGGTACCGGGTATGACATTAGGTTTCATTGAGGATGAAATCAATGGAAAGAGAGTTATCATGCACAATGGAGCAACCATGACTTTTTTCAGCCACCTCTATTTAGTGCCGGAGCATGATTTGGGATTTTTCGTTTCCTATAATGGTGGCGATGTTTTACAAGCTATGAAACTGTTTCAAGGTTTTATGGATGAGTATTATCCGCAAGAGGAAGTAGTAGAAATACCATCACCTCCAGGGGATGCCCGGGAACGGGCGGCTGATTACCTGGGAGAATACCATCCAACGAGGATTTCTTTTACTTCCCCGGATAGGTTTATAGGTCTTTTACAGGCTGTACAGGTAAGTATGGATAAGGATGGGTATCTAACAGGTAACCTTATGGGTGAACACTTGCGGTTTGCAGAAGTGGCTCCTGATGTATATCAAAATGTAGAGACAGAGGAAGCGCAACTTGTCAGAAAACTGGCATTTGTTACCGGGCCCGACGGGCAGCCTATGTTAGCATCCGGAGTTACTACTTATAGCAAAGCTCCCTGGCATGGCACTCTTTCTTTTATGGGAATGGTTATGGCAGTTTCTTTCTTAATAATATTAGGCACTTTGATAGGATGGACAGTAGCTTCTTTGAGGCGGTTTCTCAAGCGTAAAGAGAAGGATGTTTCCCATCCTTTTGCAGCACAAATTGCAAGAAGGGTTGCTGTAGCTTTTTCCCTGGCATCACTTGTGTTTTTGGTAGGGTTGCTAATCATTTTTTCAGATATAGATCCGGCTTATGGGGTGCCCAATATAATATTTGGGATTATAACTCCAGGAATGCATTTGGTTTTTGCTATGCCCTGGCTGATGATTATTTTAGTTATTGGCTTGGTGCTATTTACGGTTATGGCCTGGAAAAACAAATACTGGACAAAAGCTGGCCGTATTCATTACAGTTTGTTTGCAGTTAGTTCTCTGGCTTTGCTCTGGGTATTGGCGGCTATTAACATAATTTAGACTGTTAATTACCAGGAATTGAGCAGGAGGAATTTCCTTGGCAAGTTTGCGCATAGATGGTGGTAAGGGATCCGGCAGCGGAACAATTGTGCGTTATGCTTTGGCGCTCAGCGCTTTGGCGGGTAAAGATTTGCAGCTATTTAATATACGCGCCCGCAGGGATAAACCTGGGCTGCGTCCCCAGCATTTAGCTGCTGCCAGTGCGGTACAAGAAATGTGTGATGGCTACCTGGAAGGAGCAGAAGTCGGTTCCCGGGAGATATTTTTCCGGCCAGGTTCCCATTTAAAATCTGGCAGTTACCATTGGGATATCGGTACCAGTGGTTCGGCTACTATGCTAGCGCTTAATATTTTGCCGCTGGCGTGTTTGTGCCCGGGAGAAGTGAGTGCTCGTATCAAAGGTGGGACTTTTCAGGGGTATGCTCCTACGGCTCTTTATTTGCAGAAAGTGCTGGCTCCGCTGCTCTCCCGGATGGGAGCCCAGGTAGAGATTGACCTTGTAAGAGCAGGGTATCCGCCTTCAGGAGGTGGGGAGTTGTTCCTCCGGATAAAACCCTCAGCGGAAGGTCTGCAACCCTTGCAATTAATAGACCCGGGGGTAGTGGAAGGAGTGGGGGGAGTAGCTTTTAGTTCTCATTTGCAGGAACGCCAGGTATCAGAAAGAATGGCAGCAGCGGCTAATAAGGCTTTGAATCATAAAGGTTATAAACCCCAGATAAGTTGTTTGGAAGACAAGGAAGCTCTGCAACCTGGAGCAGCAATAGTATTGTGGGCTAATACTTCTACCGGTTGTTTGCTGGGTGCGGACGCTCTGGGCCAAATAAGACGTACTTCGGAGCAGGTGGGAAGAGAAGCTGCCCGGTATTTACAAAGGGATTTGGCCGCAGGGGCCACTGTGGATCGTTTTGCTTCCGATCAACTGGTTGTTTTTGCAGCACTGGCTAAAGGTGAAACAATTTATCGGGCACCCTTTGTTTCTGAACATCTGCAAACGAATTTGAGCTTGATAGAGGAAATTTACGGAGCTGAAGTAGCAATTTCCGATAATTTTGTTAGTATCAAGGGATAGGATAATGGATAACGGAAGATAAAAGTGACAGTATTGCTCCGGCTCCCCACTGTCACAAAATGGAGTGGTCGGGGCGGAGGGATTTGAACCCACGACCCCTTGTCCCAACCAACTGACTGGAACATTTTACTGTCTTTTACATTCAATATTACCCCTAAAAATTCAAAGAGATAACGGCACGAAAACGGCACGGTTAAAACCTGCATTAAGCCTATTATATGGATAATGAGTAGTTTCAAATAACCTATTTTCCTTTTTAAGTATCTAAATCTGAGTCCGATAAATACTATTCTTTTGAAGTAGCTATCACAGTTGCGGTATGATTTCATGAAGTAATCAGTGCTGAACTCTGGGAGATCATTTATCATCGCTTTAATTTCATAATAGCATCTCAGACACTCAAACCTGTGTAAGCAATAATCTTTATTATTTATCTTTTTATTGTCTTTATCATTTTCAAAAACTGTATGCCTTATAAATGCCCTGCAAAAATATCATATACCGGTTCACTCTTTTGCTGAACTTCTTGGCAAATTATCACCACTATGATTATTCTAACCTGCTACATTTGGTTCGTTCCAGATTCTGCAAAAAAGGAAGGAATTATTTACCTTAAGGCGAATATAGGTTTTACAAAAGCTACGCATCCATAGCTTTATAGGGAGTAGGAACATGATTATAAAAGAAATGATTCCTCAAAATAATATAAATTATTATAATAATCTGCTTGAGGCTTTTATTTCAATCTGGAATGATCCAGAAAATCTTAAATATTTAAGCCTCACTATGAAACCCTTTCAAGAAGAAACAATAAGCTATTGGCTTTCAAATCATCTGGACCAAGGTGGCCAGTATTTTGTAGTTCAAGAAGATCAGGGTGAAATCCTTGGTATTTCTGCAGTAAAAATAAACAATATTGAAGGCTTTGAATTAATTGGGTTAGGAGTTCGGCCAAAAGCAAAGCGTGCGGGAATAGGCAGTAGTTTAATATTACATGCTATTAATTTGGCAAATGATTTGAGATACAAAGCTGTAGACGGTAGTTTGTTTGCAGACAATTTTATAATGATGCGTATTTTATTACAATTTAAATTTATGCCTGTTCAAATAAAACATCATGCAAGGACTGATGGTACCGATTTAGTCTGTATGAAAAAATATCTTTAAATACATTATTTATTAACCTTCAAGCCGAACAAAAGTATATACAGATGACTTTTATAACCAGAAGTTGGTAAAACTTTTGCAACACGCACACCTGCTTTTGGCATCGGTGTGATAGCTCGGGCAAAGCCTGCAGGAAAGACCACATACACCTATTTCCGGGTGCTCTATTTTCATGGCTGCTCCTCTCCTTTAGAGTTAGTTACCCATGCCGGGCAGGCTGATCAATAACCGCCCCGGCGCACTTTTCTTTCATCAACTGCAGAAATTTTTCTTTTTCTTTTGGTGAGATAAGCACAAAACCTTTTTTGTGCCGGAGAAGTAACCTGTCCAGAGATAATGCCGGTGAGCTTAGCGAATCGTTCCTTCAAAGTTCTACTGCAGCACTTACAAGCCCTTTAATTCTTTGACTAATTTATTGGCCCTGCTC
>PUKQ01000230.1 GCA_003550565.1 Syntrophomonadaceae bacterium | reverse complement strand
GGCGGGTATGAGAGTTCATTGAGCGTCCAGGTTTACTGAAATTACCGAAGTCCTTATGTTTAATAGGAAAGGGGTTTTTGAGCTACGGAAGCCATAAACATTTTAATAAAATGGTTTTTGTCTTGGGAGGAATTAAAAAAACTGTTTTGCAAAAAGATAGATCCCGATGGGAGGTCTATCTTTTTATATACAATCTTTTATCAAGGAGTAGAAAAGTTTTTTATAAGTATTTTACCTCGCTATCAAATAGTCCATTGAAACAAAATGGGGTTGCATAATTGGTCAACGTAGCAGGAAATAAGTTTTCCTTTTCCGGGAGGTTAAGTATTGCAGCGGTATAGGCTATCTTGAGAATAAATATGGAGTATGGTATAATTTGCTAACAAGGGCATAAGTGACGCAGTATTCTAGTTAAAGCCACTGTTTCTGAAAACGGGCCTAAAAATCCGTTGAGGGCACATCGATGAAGTCCCTGGTGCTGGCTACCGACGCCCAGTTGGGGGTTGGTGCTGGGGGTTAAGAAGTTGGGGCGATCTACAATGGCATGTAGGCGTTGACCCTAGCTTCGCGGAGACCCAAGCAGGTGGCGTATTGCTTTAAGATTAAGGTGTAGTGGGCTACGGCTTGGGCAGAACCTGTATGCGGTGGAAGCTGTGTGCAGCGTAGCCTGCCTTGAGTGGTTGTGGTGGAGGTAGCAGCTTGCTGCTTAAACCTCAACTGCAAAAGAGGCTAGGAAACAGCAGGGCTTTACTGAGGAAATCTCCTAGACTGTTTCCGTAAGGGAGGTATACCAGGGGTTAAAGTGCGAGCTAAGTGGTAATCCAGCTCTACCTGTGGTGACATGGTAGGAATAATCTTAAAAGGAAACTGCCTGTGCGGTGACGACAGGTGATTATACGGGAAATCCTGCTGGACCTAAGCCGCAAAGTTTACCTGGGGTGCTGTCACTTATGCCCATTATTATTTACCGTGGCCTGTACCATAGTTAATGCTGCTAATGTATTTGCCGGGCGAACAACGGTAAAGGCGTGATTAACCGGTTATTACCGGTAATTATTAAGTGCCCGGGAATCTCTCTGAGGTGAAAATGTTTGGGGAATAGTAAAGCCAAAGAAAAAACTTGGCGATGGATTCTGCGTATGGCAGCGGGAACTTTGGTTTTGGCTGTAATTTTTGGACTAATAACTGAACTTCTTTTAGAAAGAATTCAATTCTTTTCTCTTTCACTTATAATTTTGTTGATAGTTGTTTTTATAGGTGTTATTTTTGATACAATAGGAACTTCCGCTGCAGCGGCAAAGTTATCTCCACTAAATGCCAAGGCGGCGCGGAAAGTTCCGGGTGCCCGTAAAGGAGTGGAATTGGTAAAAAATGCTGACCGGGTAGCAAACTTCTGTAATGATGTAATTGGAGATATTACCGGTATTATTAGCGGCGGTTTGGCAGCAGTTATAGTTTTTAATCTGGCTAATTACACCAATGAATTTGAGCTATACCTGCGTATAATTATGACGGCCATTGTGGCAGCATTAACTGTAGGTGGCAAGGCTTGGGGAAAATATGCGGCTCTTCGTTGGTCAACCGAAATTATGATAAAAGTGGGCTTGTTATTAACCCGTATGGAAAATATTTGGCCTGTCCGCAAAAAAAAACAGGTTCGGAAGAGTTAGGAGCTAACAGTGTCTATATTATGTTTTCTTTAGATGAATAAGAGCTTTTAAAGCCTTCATGGAGAGGCAATTTGGGTAGGGGAAGATTTTACACAGCTAATTAAAGAAAGAGGAGCTTGTATTAACCATGGGTGATAAACTAGATCAAATACAAAGCCCCACAGATTTAAAAAAAATGGATCTGGCAGAACTTTATATTCTATCACAAGAAGTGCGTGATTTTCTTATTAAGGTAGTGGCCGAAAATGGAGGTCACTTATCTTCCAGCCTGGGCACGGTAGAATTGGCCATAGGCATACATTACGTATTTGACTGTCCCCGGGATAAAATTATCTGGGATGTAGGGCACCAAAGTTATACGCACAAAATATTGACCGGCAGGAAAAATGTTTTTTCTACTTTAAGGCAGCAAGGTGGAATCAGTGGCTTCCCCTGTCGAGAAGAAAGTGTTTATGATGCTTTCGGAACTGGTCACAGCAGCACTTCCATATCTGCAGCCCTGGGTATGATAGAAGCTCGGAAGTTAAAAAAAGAGAACTACAAAGTAGTTGCTGTTCTTGGTGACGGAGCTATTACCGGTGGCATGGCCTTTGAAGCTATCAATCATGCCGGGGAACTTCAACGAGATCTTATTGTAATAATTAACGATAACAACATGTCCATAGATCGCAATGTAGGCGGTTTTTCTTCTTATCTGGAAAGAATCCGGACTAATCCCGGTTACAATCGTCTCAAAGAAAGAATAACGGACATGCTAAGAAAAAATCCTTATATTGGTGGGTATTTGGTAGAATCAGTTTCTCGTTTTAAAGGAGCCTTAAAGCATATAATTGTTCCCGGAATGTTATTTGAAGAGATGGGCTTTACTTATCTGGGTCCGGTTGATGGGCACAATTTAAAGAACTTGACTTCTGTATTAAATCGAGCGCGTGAAATGGATGGGCCCGTTTTGATTCATGCCTTGACCCAAAAAGGAAAGGGTTACATCTATGCGGAAGAAGAACCTTCTGTTTTCCATGGTGTAGGTCCTTTTGACCTGCAGAATGGGAATTTTCTGGATAAACCTTCTTCCCCGCTAACTTACACTGAAGTTTTTGGTAAATCCCTGGTAGAATTTGCGGAGAAGGATCCCCGTGTTGTGGCTATTACAGCGGCTATGAAAACGGGTACCGGGCTTGATCTTTTTGCTTCCCGGTACCCGGAGAGGTTTTATGATGTGGGAATTGCTGAACAGCATGCGGTTACTATGGCCGGTGGTCTGGCTGCAGAAGGAGCAAAGCCTGTGGTAGCTGTTTACAGCACTTTTTTACAGCGGGCTTATGATCAAACCTTACATGATCTTAGTGTGCAAAATTTGCCGGTAGTTTTAGCTTTGGATAGATCCGGCATTGTGGGTGAAGATGGAGAAACTCACCAGGGAATATTTGATATATCTTATCTCCGCCACATCCCCAATTTTTCTATCATGGCGCCCCGGGATGAAAATCAACTGCGCCATCAGTTGTTTACGGCGCTAAAGTATGAAGATGGGCCGGTAGCTATACGCTACCCCCGCTCCAGGGGACAAGGATTACCTGGGGAAGAGCCTCGTATGTTGCCATGGGGAAAAGCTGAACAATTGCGGGAAGGCTGCGATCTTTTAATTCTGGCTATGGGTTCCATGGTTTATCCCTCACTGCAAGTTGCCGAGAGGCTTGCTCAAAAGGGAATTGAGGCTGCTGTAGTTGATGCGTGCTTTATCAAGCCCCTTGATGAAACAACCATCTTAAACTCGGCTCGCGAATGCGGTCGCATGCTTACGGTAGAAGAAAATGTATTGGCAGGGGGGTTCGGCAGCGCTTGCCTGGAAATGCTTGAAACAAAAGGGCTTCTTATTCCCGTTTGTCGACTGGGAATTAACGATGCTTTTGTTAAACATGGAGATAGACAAGAGCTTTTAAAAACTCAGGGGCTGGATGTAGAAAGTATCTTCCAAAGCGCCCTCTCATTTATTCGAGAGACCAATAAACAAATTCAGAGAACAATGAGCTCATAGCCAACTGACGGTGTTTTTTCTTCCCTACTTTAAAATTTAACTGAGGTTCTTTGTCTTTATGGTAGCCAAAAAAAGATTGGACCTGCTTTTAGTGGAAAAAGAATTGGTTGCTCATCGTAATCGAGCCCGGGCAGAAATTATGAGCGGTAATGTGCGGGTTGATGGGAAAGTTTGTACTAAACCGGGTACTAATGTGAGCCCTTCCAGTGAGATAGAAATATTACAGGGAAAAAACCCCTATGTAAGCAGGGGAGGATTAAAACTAGCCGGTGCTGCCAAAGATCTTGGCTTTTATTTTCAACACAAAGTAGTTTTGGATGTCGGTGCTTCCACGGGAGGTTTTACGGACTATGCCCTCCATGAGGGTGCCTTAAAAGTTTATGCAATTGATGTAGGTTATGGCCAATTAGATTGGAAACTTCGACAAAGTTCTCGCGTGGTAACTATGGAACGGACCAACATTCGCTATCTAAAACCGGAACATTTAGCTGAAGTTCCTCATATTGCTACGGTTGATGTTTCCTTTATTTCTTTGCAAAAAGTATTGCCTGTGTTGGTCCATGTGGGCATTCCTGAGATAGTAGCACTGATTAAGCCTCAGTTTGAGGCTGGCAAAGATAAAGTGGGAAAGAAAGGAGTCGTAAGAGATCCTGCTGTTCACAGAGAAGTGATAAATGAGATTGAGCGTTATGCGGCAGGCCTTGATTTATTACTTATTGGAACAACGGTCTCTTGCCTCAAAGGACCGCAGGGGAACACTGAATATTTTATGTATTGGATATTACGAAAAACCTAACAAAAAAAACCTCCAGCAATGCTCAATTGGCAGATAGCATTCAGCCATTTGTGCCGTAAAACAAATTTTTAAATATAGAAATGAAATTGAGTATCTTTTAAATACTTGATTGGCTCAGGGGAATTTTATATATTAAAGACGCATCCCGTAAATTATAGCAGGCTATGGTGGCTGCTATAATTTTGGAGTAGAGAACCCAAGGATATTACTATAGTTTTATGGAGGGAGGATATTAACTGATTAAAAGAGAATTTGATATGCAATTAAGACCTAATGAGTATATAATGTATAGAACTTAACCTGGGGGAAAGGCGGTGCTTTTTTGCGCCCCATTGACTTTATAATTTTAGGTATCATAATTGCCGGATATCTATTATACTTAAGGCTCAAGAGCCGACAACCTCGAAAAAAGTTTGCAACGCAGGGTACCCGGGAGGAATTAAACCGCAATGAAACTGAGGCTTTAAAAGCATTACAGGAAAAAGGATATGTACTTCATGTCATTCATCCTGAAATGCCTGTTACTCTCACTGTAGACAACCACAAGCAAAAAACCTTTTTGCATACGGGTAATTTTACTGTCCGCCGAAGGGGACGCACCTATCTGGTAAAATTGATAAAGGGTAACCAAACATCCCCGCTTGCGTCAAATGATGTGCGGAAAAATATGCTTTTAGATCAACTTTTCTTCCTCCCGGCTGGTATTTTGGTTTATAATGTAGATAATAAACAGTGGCAAGAAGTTCATTTTTCCTGGGGAGGTTCTTCTTCCCGGGAAAAAATTTTGCTTAAAGTGGCTTTGATCCTTTTAATCATAGCCGGTTTAGTTGTGATGTTTTGGTATATATACGGGGGGGTGTTTATTGATTGAAAGGTGTAGGCATAATTCCTAACTGGCAAAAGAAAAATACTTTCAGTGTGGTGGAGAAAATAGAAAAATTTTTCTCGGATGCGGGAATTTTTGTGAATATTATGGAACAGGAAGATGAGGAAAATCCTCTTATTGTTTCTTTGCCGGTTGAGCTGGAGAGTTGGCGAGAACAAGTGGATATGATCATAGTTGTCGGTGGGGACGGGACAATTTTGCGTGTAGCAAGAGAACTTTCTTCTTGGAAACTACCTATTTTAGGTATAAATGTGGGGCATAAAGGTTTTTTGGCTGAGATAGAAGTGGATGACCTTCCTGATTATCTTGAACATATTATTTCTGAAGATTATGCCATTAGTGAGCGGATTATGTTAGAAGCGAAGTTAATACGCGAAGAAAAACAGGTTGCTGAATTTACTGCTTTGAATGATGTTGTAGTTACCAAAGGTCCGTTTTCCCGCATTATCCGTATTAATGCTTTCATTAGTGATGATTTTCTGGAAAGTTATACCGGTGATGGCCTTATTATCGCAACACCTACCGGATCTACCGGATATTCACTTTCTGCCGGTGGCCCTATAGTTAACCCCCACTTAGATGTAATGGTAATTACTCCTGTTTGCCCACACAGTTTGTACAACCGCTCTGTTATTGTAGACGGTTCGGAAATGGTTACCCTGATTGTTTATACCTGGCAGTCAGAAATAGCACTTACTTTAGATGGACAGGTTGGATTTGAGTTATTGGAGGGTGATAAGGTAAAAATTAACAAATGCGAGGAAAAAGCTTTGTTGGTTACATTTAAGGATCGTTCTTTTTATAATTTACTGGGCCGGAAGTTGAAAGAATGAAAAAGAAGCGGAGAGGATAACATGCTGCGCAGGCTGCACGTTAAAAATTTTGCCCTGGTTGATGATCTTGAGCTAGAATTTTCCCAAGGCTTTAATGCCCTTAGCGGAGAAACCGGGGCGGGAAAGTCTATAATAGTGGGAGCAATCAGTCTTATCCTGGGTGAGAGAGCCAGCACGTCTCAAGTGCGGGAAGGAGCTGATGAAGCTCTTATAGAAGCGGTTTTTCAAATAGATGATCTGCCCTCGCGGGCAGATTTAGAAGGTCTTCTGGAAGATAATGGCTTGCCTTTGCCCGCAGAGGAAGAATTATTGATTATTACCCGGGAAATATCCGGAAAAGGAAAAAGCAGCATGGGGCGAGTAAATGGAAGATCTATGCCCGTTTCATTTCTCCGCGAATTGGGAAAGCAATTGGTGGATTTACTTGGGCAGCATCAACATCAATCATTGCTTCAGGCGGAAAAGCATCTTCAACTGCTGGATGATTTTGGTGGCTCATCCCTTCATTCGTTACGTGCAGAAATTGCCGGCTATCTTCAAGAAAAAAAAGAATACCTACGCCAATTAGAAGATATTGGTCAAGATTCCCAGGAAAGGGAACGCAGGTTGGATATTTTAAACTTCCAGATTGAGGAGATAGATGATGCCTCTCTCGTTTCCGGAGAAGAAGATCAGCTTTTGGAAAGGCAAAAAATTCTTGCTAATGCCGAAAAAATACTGGATAGTGTAGCGCAGGTTTATGAGAATTTAAGTGGTGGAACCGGCAACGAAATGGCCTTAGACAATAAAGATTTCAGCTTGCCTCTTCGGGATCGGTTAGGCCGGGCAGTTCAAGAGCTTAACGAAGTTGCTTCTCATGATGCGGCTTTAAAGCCAATATTGGAAATGCTGGAAAGTGCTTCAGCGTACTTGGAAGAAGCTTCAACGGAATTAAGACATTATCAAGAAAGTTTTAACTTTAATCCCCGGGAACTGGAAGAAGTTCAGGAGAGATTAGAGCTTATCCGAAAACTCAAAAGAAAATATGGTGCCACTGTAGAAGAAGTAATAGAATTTGCCGAACAGTGTCGGAGGGACTATGAACGCTTACAAAGAAGCGAAGAAGAAGCTAAGGATTTGGAAGAAAAAATACAAGAACTGGATAAAATGGTTAACCTCCAGGCAATGAGGTTAAGCGAGTTACGCCGGGAAACTGCTCTCCATTTAGAAAAGCATCTGCAGGAAGTATTTCCGGAATTAGCCCTGGAAGATGCAGTTTTACATATAAAAATTGAACCGGGAGAGATCACTTCCCTGGGAGCTGACCGGGTAGAATTTCTGTTTTCTGCCAACCCCGGCGAATCACCCCGGCCCCTTATTAATATTATCTCCGGTGGTGAGCGTTCCAGAGTGATGCTGGCGCTTAAAACAGTTTTTATTCGTTACGATCGTGTTCCTACCCTCATTTTTGACGAAGTGGATACCGGTATTGGTGGAGCGGCGGTACTGGCAGTGGCAGAAAAATTAGCCGCATTGTCTTTATATCATCAGGTGATAGTAGTCACCCACAGTCCACAGGTAGCTTCTATGGCGGATATGCACTATCTTCTTTACAAGGAGGTGAAAAATGAGCGTACAGTGACTATTGCCCGCAAATTAGATCCTAATGAGAGGAAAGAGGAATTGGCTCGGATGTTAGACGGAGGAACTGATCCTGTTAATATTGAACATGTAAATGCTTTATTGGAAAGAGCTCAAAAATACAAATCAGAAACATCTCAAGAGGATGGTTAAAAATGAGCCCAAAATTCCTGCTGTGTTAGTTAATTAAGATAATAATTATAAACTGACAGCCGAAATTCTTAAAAATAATTGTTGATTTAGAATTTGTTGCAGGAGTTAGTTCTCCAGTGTATGTTTGGTATATTTATGTGGCATTATAGAAATTATATAAGGAGGAATTTAAATGGATTTTACATTTACTTCAGACCAATTAAACATGCAAAAGATGGCCCGTGAATTTGCCGTAAATGAGATTATGCCGATAGCTGCTGAATATGATGAAAAAGACGAAATGCCGGTAGAATTGATTCGAAAGATGGTAAAGCAAGGATTTTCTTCTATAAGCATACCTGAAGAATACGGTGGCGCTGGAATGGACGAATTAACTGTTTGCCTGGTAACCGAAGAGTTGGGAAGAGGTTGTGCCGGAATTGCTACTGCCATAGGGGCAAATTCTTTAGCGAGTTATCCCATTCTAATTGCCGGCAATGAAGATCAGAAGAAAAAGTACCTTTCTCAAGTATGCGAAGAGAGTTTTGCTGCCTTCTGTCTTACTGAACCCAATGCAGGGTCGGATGTTAGTTCCATATCTACTTCTGCTCTCAAGGATGGCGACAATTACTTTATTAATGGTACAAAATGTTTTATTACAAATGGTGGTTACGCTGATTTTTATGTGGTTTTTGCCCTGGTAGATCCGCAGCGGGGCGCGAGGACTCTTACACCTTTTGTAGTGGAAAAAGGGACTCCCGGATTGTCGGTGGGAAAGAAAGAACAGAAGATGGGTATTCGGGCCAGTAACACAACCGAGGTGATCTTTGAGGACGTGAAAGTGCCGGAAGAAAACCGTCTGGGTAAGGAAGGTAGTGGTTTTCGGACTGCCATGCGCACTTTTGATCTTTCTCGCCCCATGATTGGGTCCCTATCTATTGGTGTAGCCCGGGCTGCTTATGAAAATGCTGTAGCTCACGCTAAGGAGAGAGTTCAATTTGGTAAACCCCTCATCCAGCAGCAGGCAGTATCATTTATGTTAGCCGATATGGCCATGAAAATTGAATCTGCCCGTCTTATGGTTTGGAAAGCCGCACACCTTGCTTCTTACAGTGAAGAGCGTATTTCGGCTTACTCCGCTATGGCAAAGGCCCTGGCCAGCGATACGGCCATGGAAGTAACTACCAATGCCGTGCAGGTTATGGGTGGTTATGGCTACATCAAAGATAATCCCCTGGAAAAGTACATGCGTGATGCCAAAATTATGCAGATTTACGAAGGGACAAATCAGATACAGCGCCTGGTTATTGCCGACGGCATAGGTAGGGGAGATATTTAACCAATTACTATTTGTGGTTATGTAGTGTTTTGTTTAGCTCTTGAAGGAAAGGATGTATTAATCGTGAATGAATTCACGGAGAAAAAAATAAATTCAGATATAAAATATAGAGGCAGAATAATCAACGTTAGACTGGATGAAGTTAGTTTGCCTTCCGGTCAAGGCAGTTACCGGGAATTAGTGGAGCATCCCGGTGCAGTAGCGGTTTTAGGTCAGGAAAGCAGTGGTCGTTTAGTGTTCGTTCAGCAGTATCGTTATCCTGCCGGCAGGGTAATGTTGGAAGTCCCTGCCGGAAAGCTGGAACCGGGCGAACCTCCGGAAGAATGCGCTCGCCGGGAAATGGAGGAGGAAACCGGTTACCGGTTGGGAAAAATGGATTTACTAACCCGTATATACACTACTCCAGGCTTTTGCAATGAAGTAATATATGTTTTTAGAAGTTATGAACTTGAATATGTGGGAGTTCCAACTGGTGCACAGGAGGCAGAAGGAGAAGAATTTTTAAAGACTGTTTTATTAAGCCGCGAAGAAGCTTTTGAGAAAACAAAGAATGGGGCTATTATTGATGCTAAAACAATAATAGCCCTTTTATGGCCTTAAATGATGTGGATTATTTTGTGGCGGTGTAGTATATTTGCAGGAAAATACTTATTCTTGCAGCTATTAATTTGAAAGCCTTTAAAATATTTTTAAAATATAGTTTTAGGAAAAAGGATTTTATGATTATTTTATGGAATACTATCTATTACGTATTCCTGTAATTTATAAATTTGCAATTAGATTCGTTTGACCATGATCATGGGGTAAGGAGCTTTTTCTATGGAAAACCTTTTGACGGATTTCATTTACTTTCTTTCGGTGGAGAAGGGGTTATCTAAAAACACTCTTGAATCTTATCAACGTGATATCAGATCGTTTTTAAATTATATAAAGCAAAAAAATGTAAAAAAACCCGGTCAGGTAAAACGGGAACTAATTGTCAGTTATTTGGGTGATTTAAGAGAAAAAGGCCAGGCTAATGCTTCTATTTCCCGTAGTTTGGCTTCCCTAAGGTCTTTTTTTAATTTTTTACTGCAAGAAGGTGTGGTGAACGATAACCCTGCCCAGCAGGTAGATCCTCCCCGCATAGATAAAAAATTACCCCAGGTGCTATCCTTCGAGGAAGTGGAAAATTTGTTGAAGCAGCCTTCAGAAGTGGATCCTATTGGCCTTAGAGATAAAGCAATGCTTGAAGTTCTTTATGCTTCCGGAATAAGGGTATCGGAATTGGTCCTGTTGAACTTGCCGGATTTTGATCCGGAAGTGGGGTTTTTGCGCTGTCGGGGAAAAGGGATGAAGGAGAGAATTGTGCCTATTGGCTCCATGGCTGTTCGAAATGTCCAGGAGTATATAGCCCGATGCCGTTCTAACCTGGTTAAAGATGATGAAGAAATAGCTTTATTTGTAAATCATCACGGACGTAGATTGACAAGACAGGGCTTTTGGAAAATATTAAAAAAATATGCGCAGAAAGCAAACCTAAATGGAGCTATTACCCCTCATACCCTGCGCCATTCTTTTGCTACCCATCTATTGGAAAATGGCGCTGACCTGCGTTCAGTGCAGGAAATGCTGGGGCATACTGATATATCCACCACCCAGATCTATACGCAAATAACAAGGCGTAAAATACGGGAAATGTATGATAAGACCCACCCCCGGGCGTGATCATAATTTATGAACATGAAACCTTCTTTCTATGAAGCTTCCAAACATAATCAACAACCATCAGGTGTCGAAAATGACCTTCCTTCTCTCCGGAGGGTTTTGTTGATTGTGTTGGATGGCGCCGGAGTGGGTGCGCTACCTGATGCATCCGAATACGGAGATCAAGGAGCTTCTACCCTTCCCCATGTTAGCCAAAATGTTGAAGGCCTGAAAATTCCTGTATTGCAAAAGCTGGGGTTGGGGAATATCGTTTCTTTAGAGGGTGTAACGCCAGCCTTTCCTCCCCATGCAGCTTACGGTCGGATGGCGATGAAATCGGAGGGCAAAGATACTACTACCGGGCATTGGGAAATTAGCGGCATAATTCTTCCTTCACCCTTTCCCCTTTACCCACATGGCTTTCCTCCTGAAGTGACAGAGGCTTTTTCTAAGGCTATTGGGCGTGGTATATTGGGTAACAAGGCTGCTTCGGGTACGGAAATTATCAATGAATTAGGCGCAGAACATCTACAAACCGGTAAACCCATAGTATATACTTCCGCAGATAGTGTTTTCCAGATCGCGGCCCACGAAGATGTGGTCCCCCTTGATATTATTTATAACTGGTGTTCTAAAGCACGGGAAATTCTCACCGGTAAGCATGCTGTCAGCAGGGTAATTGCCCGCCCATTTACCGGAAATCCCGGAAACTTTGAACGAACACCTCGTCGGCGTGACTATGCTTTGCCGCCTCCCCGTCCTACTATGTTAGACCTTATGTCTGCTGATGGAATAGAGGTTACCATAGTGGGAAAGATACGGGATATTTTTGCCGGCCGGGGCATTACCCGTTACATCCCTGTAGAAGGTAACAATGAAGCCGTAGAGCAGGGAATCTGGGAGGCTCTGGAAACTGCGCATGAAGGATTAATCTGGGCAAATTTTAATGACTTTGATACCCTTTATGGCCACCGCAATGATCCCGCGGGTTTCGCCACCGCCCTGGAAAAGGTCGATCATTTTTTGGGTCAATTGCTGAGATATATTGCCGGTAAACCCGATATGTTAATTATTACTGCCGATCATGGTTGTGATCCCACCTGGCCGGGAACCGATCATACTCGGGAATATGTGCCTTTGCTTGTTTGTTTTGGAGACAGCCCTGTAGGTGGTGAAAATGCAGGAGAGGGGTCCTGCTGTTTTAGCGGCACCGGCGGTGTTTACCTGGGCACCCGGGAATCCATGAGCGACATTGGTGCAACCATCATGGACTACCTGGGCGTGGAAAATGCCGGCGATATCTCCGGCCATTCCTTCCTCAAAGGTGTCAGGCCTTGACATTGACATAAAAAAACAATTTACCCCAATTGCGAATATCACATTAACCTTTTTACGATTTGTATCTAAGGGAGGAAATTTATTCATGCAGATATTGGACCTAATAGCCCGCAAAAGAAATAATGAAGAACTCACCGGTGAAGAAATTAAATATTTGGTAAATGATTATACAGCAGGAAATATTCCCGATTATCAGATGTCAGCATTTTTAATGGCTGTGTATTTTCGAGGTTTTAGTGATTCAGAACTATTTGCTTATACGCGTGCTTTGGTTGAGTCTGGAGAAATTCTTTCCTGGGATGATTTACCGGGCAATGTTGTAGATAAACATTCCAGCGGAGGGGTTGGTGACAAAACCACACTTGTAGTGGCGCCACTGGTGGCATCTGCGGGACTATATATGCCCAAAATGTCCGGTCGGGGGTTGGGCTTTACCGGCGGAACTATAGATAAATTGGAAAGTATTCCCGGTTTTTGTCCCGAAATATCACCGGCAGCAATGCGACGTCAGGTGAAAAGTATTGGCCTGGCTGTAGTAAGTCAAACTGATGATCTTGCTCCTGCAGACGGAAAAATATATGCCCTTAGGGATGTTACTGCTACTGTGGAGAGCATTCCCCTTATATCCGGGTCTATTATGAGCAAGAAAATTGCAGGGGGAGCCGGGAATATTATCCTGGATGTAAAGGTAGGCAGTGGCGCTTTTATGAAGCAGGAAGATGAAGCGGTTAAATTGGCTCAAACCATGGTAAAGCTGGGCAATAACATGGATCGAAAAGTTAAAGCTGTAATTTCTTCTATGGATCAACCCCTGGGAATGGCTATCGGTAATGCTTTAGAGATAGAAGAAGTTTTGTCTACGCTTCGTGGGAATGGCCCCCCGGATTTGCAAGAGTTGGCTCTTACACTTTCGGCCCACCTTCTTTTGGATGCGGGAAAAGCAGAAAGTGTAGAAAACGCCCGAAGTTACCTGGAAAAACTGCTAACCGGGGGGCAAGCTTACGAAAAATTTATGCAAATGGTAGAGGCCCAGCAGGGAGATCCCTTAGCTTTGGAAAAAGGAAACGTTCCACGCGCTTATTTACAGGAGGTAGTTAGATCTCCCAAAAAAGGCTACGTCCATGTAATGGATGCCTATGCCTTAGGAAGAATGTCATTATATTTGGGAGCGGGACGGATGAGCAAAGGAGATGCCGTTGATCATTCTGCCGGCGTTATAGTTCACCGTAAAATTGGAGATAAAGTAGAAAAAGAAGAACCTTTGTTAACTCTTTATACCAATGACAGCCAAAAACTCAATGCCGGCTTGAAAGAATCTGCCCAAGCTTACAATATTGGGGAGCATCAGGAGCTACCTCCTTCACTCGTTTGCCATATAATTGGTGCCTAAGCTGTATTTTTATCATTTTTTTATTAATATCTATGAAAATTTAGGGTAAAAAGGAAGGAAAATTGGCATTGATGCAGAAGTATATATTTTGGTTAAGGTGGTTAATTATTTTTAAGGAAAATAATGTTAATAAATAATATAAAGAGCATATAAAATTCCTTTATATTGACAGCTTGTAGCTAATATGTAATAATACTTAAGATTTAACTAATTATAATTAAGAATATGTTTAAAAATTGCCGGGTTTTGGATGCTTAAAATAAAATTGTTTATTTAGTTGTTGGATGGTTGGATATATTTTTTTATTGTAATTTTTTTTTGAGGGGGCAGCAAGCATTGAAGAAAAAGTTGCCGGATAAAATGTGGAAATTATTTTCCCCTTATATGTTGATATGTTTATTTGATCTGATATTTGTGGAGGGGACAGGGGTATTTTTAACTAATTTCAAAGAAAAGTGTCATTTCTATTATGTATTGGCTTGGGCAAAGCCGCTGCGAATCGAACTAATATCAGGAAATTATACCTGTATGTTTAAGAAATGTATTGATGTTTATTAAATGTCAAACGTTTCTTTTTTATGTTTTAGGGGGTTTATTATCACCTTTAATTATATAGTAAAAGGATTTCAGCCCTTTAACGGGCTTTAATTATAAGCCATTAATAAAATTTGTTTTGAAAAATAAATTATAGGAGGTGTAGTTTTACTATGAATTTATCTAGACGTAGCTTCCTTAAGCTTACCGGTGCAACAGCGGCTACGGCTGCGGTGGTCGGAGCTGGCATCAGCAAAGTTGCTGCCGACTACGAGCCGGTAAGGCTTAACTACGCCAAAGAAGTGCCTACTGTTTGCACTTTCTGCGGCGTGGGATGTGGTATCATCTGCCACGTTCAGGACGGTGTTATCGTCAGCACCGAGGGGGACCCTGCTAGCCCTCTAAATGAAGGAACCCTCTGTCCTAAGGGCGTTTCTTCTTATAACGTTTCATATGTTTACGATTCCCAGGGACGCCCCCAGCCTAACCCCAGGAGGTTGACCAAGCCATTATATCGTAGGCCCGGGGCAAGCGACTGGGAAGAGATGGAGTGGGACGAGATCCTGGAGAAGATCGCCAAGAGGTTTAAGGAAACCCGGGACGATAACTTTATTGAAGAAGAAAACGGCGTAGAAAATGTAAATCGCACCGACGCCATCGCCTGGCTGGGCAGCGCTTTCTGCACCAACGAAGAAAACTATCTTTTCAAAAAGATCATACGGGGGACAGGGATTGTCAACATGGATCACTGTGCCCGATTGTGACACTCCTCCACGGTCACCGGTCTAGGTGCCACGTTTGGAAGAGGCGTAATGACCAATCACATGATCGATTATAAGAACAGTGACGTTTTAATGAATATCGGGGGCAACACCGCAGAAAACCACCCTATCACCATGAAGTGGATCGAAAAAGCTCGGCGGGAAAGGGGCGCCAAGCTGATTGCAGTGGACCCCCGCTATACTCGGACAGCGGCGGTAGCCGATCTCTACGTACCTATTCGTCCGGGCACTAATCCTGCCTATTTGGGCGGTTTAATCGCGTACATTCTGGATAATGAGCTCTACCACGAAGAATACGTCAAGCATTATACCAATGCTACCTATCTTATTAACGAAGATTTCGATTTTGACGAAGATACGGGTCTCTTCTCCGGTGTGGAAGATGATCCGGCCCGGAATGCCAAGAAGTATGACCTGGAAACCTGGCAGTACCAGACCGACGGCAACGGGAACATCCTCAAAGATCCTGACATGGAGGATCCCAACTGCGTGCTGCAGATAATGAAGAGGTTCTACTCCAAGTACAACCTGGAAAATATCAGCAAGATTACCGGCTGTCCCATAGATCTCCTGCAGGAATCTTACGAGCTTTTTGCCACCACAGGGGATCCCGAAAAGGCCGGCAACATCCTTTATGCCATGGGCATAACCCAGTTCAGCCACGGAACACAGTCGGTGCGCTCCGTGGCGGTTCCTCAGCTTCTGCTGGGCAATATCGGTCGTCCCGGAGGCGGTGTTAATGCCCAGCGGGGACAGTCCAACGTGCAGGGCTGCTGCGACATGGGTATACTCTATCACATCCTGACCGGGTATATGCCCGTTCCCCAGCGGGATGCTCACCCTACCCTGGAAGACTACAATGCCACCACTCCTATAGGCGGCTTCTGGGTAAACCGCCCCTCCTTCATAGCCAGCATGCTCAAGGCCTGGTATCCTGATGTAGACCTGGAGGAAGCGTATAGTTATCTGCCCAAGCTGGACGGGACGGACCGCTCCCACATCGGCACCTACTACATGATGGGCCAGGAAGAGGTCAAGGGCATGATTTGCTGGGCGGATAACCCGGCGGTAAGTGGCCCCACTGCAGGTGACAAGCGCCGCTACCAGGCCAACCTGGATTGGCTGGTGGTAGTCGATCCTTTTGAAAACGAAACGGCGGCTTTTTGGAAGCCGGAAGCCGGCAGCAACCCTGAGGAGATCGATACGGAGGTTTTCCTCCTTCCCGCTACTGTTGGCTACGAGAGGGAAGGAACCAAGACCAACAGCGGACGCTGGATTCAGTGGCAATGGAAGGCCCAGGATCCTCCCGGGGAAGTTAAGTCGGATCTCTGGATTGCCGACCGGCTGTTTAAAGCTATTCGCCAAGAGTACGAGGCGGGCGGCGTCAAGCCCGAACCCATCCTCAATATGAGCTGGGATTACGGTGAAGACCCCGATCCCAACCTGGTAGCCCAGGAGATCAACGGGTACCGGGTAGATGACGGCTCCCTCCTGAGTAGCTTTGTGGACTTGGAGGAGGACGGAAGCACTGCCTGCGGCAGCTGGATCTACACCGGTTTCTACAGTGACCCCGACGACCCTGCTTGCAAGCGGCGTATTCCGGAAAAGGAGGGCATCGGACTGAACCCAGAGTGGGCTTTCTCCTGGCCGGCTAACCGACGCATTGTTTATAACCGCGGTGCGGCGGATCCCCAAGGAAAGCCATGGAACCCTGAGTTCCCCCTCTTTAAGTGGGAAGGCGGAGAATGGGAGATGATGGATGTGCCCGACTTTAACGCCGGCATCCCACCGGAAGAATCGGCGGAAGCTCCCTTTATTATGCTACCCGAGGGGCAGTCCCGACTTTTCACCAATGCCCATGGAGGAGCAGCCGGAACT
>PUKQ01000237.1 GCA_003550565.1 Syntrophomonadaceae bacterium | reverse complement strand
GTTAAAACCACTTACTACTTCTTGCCTGATTGGCAGCTATCTCTCCACTATAGTGTATTTCCAGTTCTTCCACAGTACCACCAAAGAATTGCATATATAAACTGCCTAACATGCGCATTAGCGATAGAAATGGCTTTACTTCTTCCAGAACTTCAGGCATTAAAACCGGCACATTAACCGCATAATCCACGGGCTCTCCGCGAAGGGCCCGCAAAACCTGGTTAGCTACCTGGATAGCTACGTTAACTTGAGCCTCGCGGGTAGAAGCTCCCAGGTGAGGCGTTAAGACAACATTTTCCTGTTTTATAAGAGGGCACTCATAAGGAGGGTCGGTCTCTACTACATCCAGGGCGGCACCGGCAACTTTTCCCTCATCTATGGCATTGCAAAGGGCCTGTTCATCAATTAAACCTCCACGGGCACAATTTATGATCCTTACCCCATCTTTCATTTGAGCCAATTCTTTTTCCCCAATAATGTGATGGGTAGAGTTAACCAGGGGCAGGTGCAAAGTGATAAAATCAGACTGCTGAAGCAAATCTTCCAGAGATACCATTTTAACCCCAATTTTTTCTACCTGCTCCGGGGGCACATAAGGATCATAACCCAATAGATTCATGCCCATAGCCCGGCAGCGCCGGGCCACTTCTATGCCAATTTTTCCCAACCCGATTATGCCGAGAGTTTTCTCATATAACTCTACTCCAAGAAAATGCCCGCGCTTCCATTCCCCTTTTTTAACTGAAGCACTGGCTTTGGCTACATTGCGGGAAAGTGAAGTTAATAAAGCAATGGTATGCTCTGCGGCAGAAATGGTATTGCTTTCCGGGGTATTTATCACCATGATTCCTTTTTCCGTTGCTCGGCGCACATCAATATTATCTACCCCGACGCCGGCACGACCGATAACTTTAAGGTTTACCCCCGCATCAATCACTTCTGCAGGAACCTTTGTGCCACTACGAACAATCAAAGCATCAAATTCGCTGATTATTTCCAAAAGCTCCTCCGGGTTCTCACAAAAATTTGTTGTGACTTCCGTTTCTTGATCCAGAATTTCCATACCTTCTGCCGATAGCGGATCTGTTACCAATACCTTCAAAATTCCACCCTCCTATTTTTTCCGTCTTTAAAATAATTTCTTTTATCACTATATAAGGCAAATATCTTTTAATATAATAATTATGACTCAAAAAAAATATATCATAATAAAAATATTAATGGAATCAAAAAAGCAAATTCTCTATGATGTGCATACTCAAAATACATGAAACATTGTCATAGCGGACTCAAACAAAACCTGCTTATATGATGATTTACCTTCTTAACACCGGTGGACATAGCTCCACAATAAAAGAAATAAATGACCACAATATCAGGAAATATATAAATTGTACAGGCTTAATAAAAAAATGACGTGTTTTTTGAGCAGAATTAAAAATTCACTTCGAAAGTAAATATTCCATTTACACCGAAGTGCAATATCTTTTTAAGGGAAAGAAACTATTATTACCAATAAGCAATAAACATAATCATTATTAGAAGCCAGTTTACAATCACGTAAGAATAGAAACCTCCGTAATAATCCAACACATTTTTCCCGCAAACATTTTCAAACCTCTACCCTCATCCAGTTTTATTTCCTTACATGATCAGCATCATTAAAGCTTTTTGAGCGTGTAATCGGTTTTCAGCCTGTTCAAATATCACGGGGGCATAAGATTCCATTAATTCCTCACTGATTTCCTCTTCCCGGTGAGCGGGAAGGCAGTGCATAATCAAGGCCCCAGAACTTGCTTTTTCCAGCAAATTCCGATTAACCTGATAATATTTTAGTTTTTGCTTACGTTGCTCCTGTTCTGCCTCTTGTCCCATACTGGCCCAAACATCGGTATATAAGATATCAGCATTTTGAGCTGCTTCTGCCGGATCTGCAGTTAGTTCAACCTTGCCACCCGTTGCCCGAGCATTTTCTTGAGCCCAACCCAATATTTCTCCCTCAGGTTGATACTCCGGCGGAGTGCATACGGTTATATGCATTCCCATGCCGCTGCAAGCCAGGAGCAAAGAATGCGTCACATTATTGCCATCGCCAAAATAAGCCAGCTTGACTTCTTTGAGAAAACCTTTTTTTTCTCGAATAGTAAGGAGATCGGACAAGGCCTGGCAAGGATGAAAACGATCGGTTAAGCCATTTATCACCGGAACCGAAGCATAACGCGCCAGTTCTTCTACCTCGTTCTGATCAAAAGTACGAATCATAATCCCGTCAGAATATCGAGATAACGTCCGGGCAGTGTCTTTAATGGGCTCTCCTCTTCCCATTTGCAAGTCCTGTGCGCTCAAATAAAGGGCACTCCCCCCCAGCTGAAAAATACCCACTTCGAAAGACACCCGGGTACGCGTAGAAGCCTTCTGAAATATCATAGCTAAAGTTTTTCCTTCCAAATAGGGGTGGGGAATGCCATTTTTTTGTTCTGATTTTAATTCAGCTGCCTGCTCAATAATAAGGTTAATTTCTTCCGGGGAATAATCCCGCAAGCAAATCATATGCCTTCCCCGTAAAATATCCTTTTTTTTATGCACCGCCACTAGATCAACTCCTTATAATTTTTCCAGGGAATTTCGAAAAAGAGAGTAAAAATATTCAAGCTCTTGTTCCCCTATTATCAGCGGGGGTAAGAAACGAATAATATTTTCCCCCACTGTGTTGATCAACAATCCCTTCTCCTGACAGTTTTTCCTTACCTGAGAAACACAAGGTTCGCTGAACTCCAGAGCCTGCATCATCCCTATTCCCCTTACTTCCTTTATAAAAGAATAATATTCTCTTTGAAAGTCCTCCAAATAGCCACGTAAAATGCCAGCTTTACGGACTACTTCCTCCAAAAAACCATCTTGCAGCATAGTTTGCATTACGGCAATAGCCCCCCTGCAAACCAGGGGATTTCCGCCAAAAGTAGAAGCATGATCTCCAGGTCCTAATCCAGAAGCTAAATCATCCCTGGCAATCATGGCGCCAATAGGGAGGCCTCCCCCCAAAGCCTTAGCTGCGGTCATAATGTCGGGTTCGACACCGTAATTCTCGTAAGCCCACAGGTGTCCGGTACGCCCCATACCACACTGCACCTCATCAAATATCAAAAGAAGACCTCTACGGTCGCACAAATCTCGCAGCTGCTGTAGAAAATCAGGCGCAGCCGGATAGACGCCTGCTTCTCCCTGAACAGGTTCAATCATTATAGCGCAGGTTTCCTCATCCACCAGCTGTTCAAAGGAACCAATACTATTAAAAGAAGCATAATTAAAACCACTAAGCAAAGGTTGAAATCCCTGATGATAACGATTTTGAGCTGTTGCTGCCATAGTTGCCATGGTCCTCCCATGAAAAGAACGCCCGGCAGTAATTACTTTGTGTTTATGGTGGCCATGTTCTTGTTGGCTAAATTTACGGGCCAATTTCAGAGCCGCTTCGTTAGCTTCCGCACCGCTGTTTCCCAAAAATACCCGCTGTCCGAAAGAATTTTCCACCAAATAAGCAGCTAATTCTACTTGCGGTTCCGTATAGTAGAGGTTAGAGGTATGTAAAAGCCTTTCTGCTTGCTCTTTTAAAGCCTTCACCACGGCAGGATAACAGTGCCCCAGAGAGTTTACCCCCAGGCCGCTTACAAAGTCCAAATACTTTTGCCCGGCATCATCCCATACCCAGCACCCTTCGCCTTTCTCGATGAGAATATTAGCCTCCGGATTTCGATTGTAGGTATTGAAAAAATATTCCCCTTCCAGGGATTTTACAGTAGTTTTGTTAAAATCCATTGAACCTGTCCATCCTCCTTCCCTTACATTTGAAATAATTATCACGGCTATTATTTTAGGGAATCTTACTCTACTACCATGGTACCAATGCCTTTATTTGTAAATATCTCTAAGAGGAGAGAATGAGTAATCCGTCCATCAATAATGTGAGTGCGTGAAACTCCATTGTCCAGAGCCTTCAAGCATGACTCTACTTTAGGAATCATTCCTGCGCTGATCCTGCCATCTTCTTTCATTTCAGCAGCAGCTTTCCGATCCAGGGTAGAAATTAATTTTTCCCG